>JADHXY010000117.1 GCA_016782755.1 Phycisphaerae bacterium
GCTGCATTATTTCCCGATACGAACAGAGAGAAGGTTTGAAATTGAGGGCGATGACGGGGGCTGTGAAGGCGGCTGTGACTTTTTTCAGGATTTTGTCAGGACAATCCGCAACGTATTGAGTGTTGTTGATAACGACCCATCGGCTGAGAAATCTTTTTGTGATATAATCAGGCATAAGTGGTTTTGAATTTAATTATTTTTCTACGGGCATAATGACGCTTTGGGCTTTACGGAGGTTATTTGCGTTTTTGCTGGTCTGCATGTGGGCACCATAACTGTAGCCGTAACGGTAATAACTTCTCTGGTATGGAACGTTGTGCAGGACGGTGCCTATTAACCTGACGTTTATTTTTGCGAGTCTCTGGATAGTCTCTTTCAGGTCGGGTGTCTCGGTTTGATTTAGGAAACTGGTGAGGATGACGCCGTCAGCTAATTTTGCCCATATCATGGCATCGGGGGCGGCGAGAGCGGGTGACGTGTCGATAATCAGGTGGTCGTATCTTTGGCTTATGGCATTAATCAGGTCTGCGGTTTTTTTCTGGGATATTAATCTGTAAATATTGTTATAGTTGCATCCGTTAGATGTGAGGACATTGAGGCCAGCCAGTGGCATTGAGGTTACGGCTTTGTCGAAGGGTTCGCCTTTTAAGAGTTCTCTGAGGCCTTTTCTTGGATAGCTGAGATTCAGGAGCCTTGCGATGTCGGGTTTTCTGAGGTCACCGTCTATTAGTAAGATTTTTTTGCCTGTTTTGGCAAGGCTTGTTGCGATGTTAATTGCTAAGGTGGTTTTTCCTTCTTTTGGGCCTGCACTTGTTATTACGATTTTTTTGGGCATTTCTTCTCCGCAGTATAGACCGATGTTTGCGCAGATGGTCTGGTAATCATCAGCGACTTTTTGGGTGAGCAGGCGTTTTTTGAGGCCGTTGCCGGAGGTGGTTGTTCCGAGGACGTTTACGCCAATTTGCTTTACGAGGTCTTCGGGGCTGTGGAGGCTTTTGTCAGCCTTTTCTTTCAAGAAAGCTAATGCGGCTGCGGCTGAGAAAGCTCCGAAAAGCACGGCAAATATAAATTTCATTCTTTCATCTTTAAGCAAGGCAGTATTAGCGTAGTAAGCGACGGAAATTCTGGCGGGTCTTTTTCTTTCCATGTAAAGTTCCTGTATTTTTCTTTGGACGGCATCATAGAGATTTTTTGTGATGTCGAGTTGCTCCTGCAGGTCGTTTATGGTAAGCTGTTTTCTTCCGATCTCAATGGTTTCGGAGTCTTCTTTTTCTAAGGCGGCACGAAGGTGCTCTTCGTAGGCTTCCAACTGCTGTAATTCCATTTGCGCTTTTTCGAGCTGGTCTTCTCCGCTTTTGGCATAACCTTCTTCGATGAGTTTGCCAAATTCCTTATTTATTTCAACGCGTCTTTTTTCGAGGCTTTGTTTGAGGGCTTTTATAAGGTTTTCTTTACGGTCGATTTCGGGGTTTGAGGGGGCTAAGGTTTCTTTTGCAACGATAAGGGTTTGTTCCTGCTCGACTATGTTTGAAGTGAGGGTCTGGAACATGAGATCTGAATTAATGAAATCGTACCTGAGGCGCAGGAGGTCCTCGGGAGATATGGTCTGTTCGCCTGAATTTGAGAGCAGCTGTATGCGAACCTTTAGAGCGATTTGTCGCATCTGGTATTTGGTTATTTCTGATTGCAGAGAAGAGACGCGATGGAGCATCATTTCCTGTCTGCTATCGAGGGCACCGGTGCCGTATTCCTGTGACATTTGTCTTATGGCTTTGCGCTGACGGTCGAGTTTTTCTGTTAATGCTCTTATTTCGTTCTCGAGTATTGTAAGCTTTTGGTCGCCGCCTTTTGCTTCTTCGAAAACAACAATTCCCATGTATGCTTTTACGAAAGAATTAACGATGAGGGCAAGTTCACCGGGTTGTGTGTTTTCCATGGTTATCTTTATTAATTCGGTATTGGGCTGCGGGCCAACTTTTATTTTATCGCTGGTGATGGCGCCTCTCAGGACAGCGACGGGATAGGCTTTTTCTTCGCCGAAAACTCTGGTTTTTATTTTGGAAGTCATTTTTTCGGAATTATTGAAGAAGCTAAGGTTTTTGTCAACCAGATCGTCTGCGACTCTCTGGAGAATTTTGTCACTTACCATCAGGTCAGCTTGCGTGTACATAAAGTTTTTGTACATGGGGATCCCTTCGCCGTCTCCGAAAAGTATGCTCGGAATTACAGGGGCGACCCTTATTGCTGCGGTTGCCTGATAGACAGGTTTTTTCAGGAACCAGACGGCTGGGACTCCTAATGCGGAGATTAGGATGGAAACAGAAATGATAATCCGCCATCTTCTAAGGAATCCTTGAAAGAGTTGAGTGCTTATGTCATCAACTTGGGGATATGTTTGCGGGTTGGCATAGCTATCTACCAATTGCTGAGGCTCTATTCTTTTTACTTCGTTCATTTTAACACCTCTTGTTTATAGATTTTTCTGTTAATAATAACTGGCTGAGGTTTTATTTGATTGGATTGTGTAAGTTTGCTGAGGAACCATATTTCGGCTATGACAATTGCAATGGCTAAAGGCATCATTGCATATCCGCCGAAATCGTGAAAAAACATTTCCCATTTTTTCTGCTGTAAAACTGAAAATGCTATTGCTGTTAGAGTAAGGCGGATGGTGTTGCAGAGAAGAGCTATTGGCAGGCTTGAGAGAGCGAGAAGGATTTTTTGTATCAAAGGTTTTTTAATTATCAGAATAACGAGGCCAATAACTATGAAGAAAGCTGTAACCATTCTTAATCCGTTGCAGGCCTCTACAACGGCAACGCTGACACCGTTTATATTAATAATGTTGCCTTCTCTGAAAGCGGAAAAGCCGAGCATCTCAAGTAAGAAGACCGAGGAGGCGGTTGCGGCTTGCTGAAGCGGCAGCATGATGGAATTATGTATGGATCGGGGCAGCGGAAGCATTAGACCGAGGAAGATGAATATGGGTATCAGTTTTGCGAATATTTTCAGGCCGAGAAAAAGGATGCAGAGTGCGGCTAAGCTGAGGATAATTGAGAGTCTCTGGGCAGAGGCGTACATGTAATATAGGCCGAAATATCTGAAGGCCTGGGCAGCGACGAAAGCGGCTGCACCCCATAGGCACGGTTTTGGTTTTAGGTGAAGTAAATCTTTTCGCCTTGTCCATAAGACATAGATAGCGAGAAAAGGTACCAAAAAGCCGCTTGAGTATTCGTCACTTCTTTTGAAGATATTTGCCAGGTCGAGGATTCCGGGCCAATATGACCATAGGAAAGCGGCTGATATAATCAAGACAGCTAAGAGTTTAATCGGGGTAGATTTTTTTGTTTCGTGAACGGCTTGAGAGCAAATGTTTGTATTTGGAGGTATCTCTACGTTTTTATTTATAATTGAGCTTTCTATAAGGGAGTTTTTGCCGATGCGAGTTTTTTGCCATAAAATGCTGCTGCTGATGACGGAGTTTTCGGCTACGATGACATCTGGTTCGATTACGGCTGGGCCGATTATTATTGAACCGGAATCGATTTGGGAGTTGTTCATTATGATAGCAGGCGGAAATATTTTTACGTTGTTTTCGATTCTGGCATCTTTACCGATCCAGATGTTATTTGCTGTTTTTTTGTATTCGAGGAGCAGGTTGTCGAAGAGGTTTTGTTCGAACCCACAGCAAATAGCATTCAGATAGCTTTGTCTGTTGTGGAAACTTTTTATTTGGGTATTTGTAAAAATTGCTTTTACGTTTCCGGAGTTGCTTAATATTTTGGGGATAAGGCCTTCCTTGATATCCATAAAACTGCAATCGGGTATATATTTGAGGATTTGATCGCTGCAAATAAAAATTTGTGAATTTCCATCTGAGAAGTTGGAGCGATCGCATGCGGTGAGTACTGACAGATGGGCATTGCTTTGTATATGTTTTTTTATGATTGGATTTAGGGGAGGTAAATTCATGGTCTGGGCACTGATAACAATGAAAATCCGGGCCGGCTGATGCGAAGCTGCTTTTTTGAGAACGCCGGCGGAACCGAGGGGGAGTTTTTCGCCGATTACTTTTATGTCCATTTCCTCTGGTTTTTTGATTGATCGCTGAATTTGCAAAAGAGAATAGTTTGCGCAGATAACGGTTTTGCTTATGTTGTTGAGTTTTAATTGTTGCAGGATTCTATTGAGTACGGTCTGGCCAAGTACATTCCACAAAGCAGGGTTCAGATTGGTGGCTAATTGACACCTTCCGAAATCGCGGTTTGCTGTGAGCAAGACGGCTGTGACATTATTTATGTTTTGGGATTTATTGCAGTTTTTCATTGGATATTACTGAGAAAAGTTAAAATTCTATTTTTTACCAGTTGTGGGGAGTTTTTTCTGGGTTTGGGTACAAAAGTTTTGAGTAATTTTATTTTTTCTATTAGCTGATGCTCGTCGTAAGCTGCGAGTAGATATCCTGTTTGTTCTAATTCTTTTGCTATTTCGAACTGATGGTCGTTTACGGCTTCGCCGAATCTGCTTAGCCGCGGCATGACGAGCAGAGGTTTTCTGTTTTGCATAGCCAGTAGGATTGTGCCCATTCCGGCATGACTTATAACAGCAGAGGCGTTTTGGAAGTGTTCGTCAAACTGGTGTTTATCAAGGTTAGGAACGAATTCAAAGTTTTTTGGTTTATAGTTGGTGGTTGATATTTGAGCGAAAATTTGTGTGTCAGGTAAGAAACCGAGGGCGACATTATCAACGGCTTTTACGAGTCTATCAAATCCTAACTGGGTTCCAACTGTAAGGAAGATCATACGAGCGTTCCTGCATATTCTGAGTGTGGATATATTTTGGTAAGGTCAGGCCACTGAACGAGAAGAAGATCAGCAAAGAAGCTGACCAATTTTCCGGAAAGTGAGAGTTTTTTTGTGTTTGTTATGCTGTCTATCCAGATGATCTTTGCACCTGATAGCTTTCCCCAGAAGCTGGCGGCAAAACCAACGGCTGCACCAGTGCTGATGACTACGTTGGGTTTGTTTTTGAAAATTATCCAGGCACAATAGATTATGGTTTTGAGTATCTTTAGAGGATGGCGTCGGTTGGATTCGGCGGCTATATAAACGGGGCCGTATTGTTGGAGCTGGTTCTGGACAAGGTTCGAGGTTGTGATCCATATTTTTTCGTGCTGGGCGAAGCAATCGGATAATTTCAGGAGTTGGCTGAGATGTCCACCGGCTGAGCAAGCTAAGCAGATTTTTAATTTTTTAGCCATTTCACCATAATCCCAAACGTCTTTTAATCGGCCTCAATAATAATTGGGCTTTGTAAGCTGGTTTGTAATTTTTGGTAGTTTTTGTGAGTTGTCGGTACATATTTTTTCTGGCTGAGCGGTCGAGTTTTTTGAAATCGCTTTCGTAGGCTTTTTGATAAGCGGGCAAGTTCATATCGTTTTTGAGCAGTTGTGAGCGTCTTGAGATTTCGGCGAGTAGTTGTTTTTTTTGCTCGCCATTAACCAGGCGGGGTCTGTGATTACTGTCTGTTATGAATGGAATGTAATTATGGTGTATTATTTCTTTTCCGTCCGTTTCAAGAGTGAGTATGAAAGACCATTTTGTTTGTTCAAAAAAGCTGTCGAAAATAAAATTTCCGAGGCTGTAGGCAGTTAAGGTGCCGTTATTTTGTTCGATACCCTGAGGAACATGGGGATGGTGGCCGATTATAAGTTTTGCTCCTGCGGATGTTAAATCTGAGGCTATTTTTTTCTGGTTATGGCTGGGTCTGTCGATTAATTCGGTGCCCCAATGCAGAGAGACTATGACAAAATGCCCTTTGCTGGTGCGAGCTTTAATCTGGTCGATTATCTTTTCGAGTTCAGTTCCGCCGTCATATGCGTATTTTTCTTTTAGCAGGCATATGCCGAGAATTGAAAATGTTCTGTTTTTAATAGTTAACTCGGCTGCCGATATTCCATGTTCAAAATTTGATTGTCTGCCCGCTCCAATGACGTTTATTTTTGAGCTTTTGAGATTGCTTACCGTATCGAGTGCGCATTTTATGCCATGTTCTAAGATGTGGTTATTGGCGAGGTTTGCAACGTTGATGCCCCAGCAGGCGAGGTAATCGGCGGCTTTTGGGGAGCCTCTCATGTGTAGGCTTCGAAGGCTTTTTTCTTTGCGGTTTATGTCCGAGAGGCAACTTTCGATGTTGCAGATTACTATGTCGTGGGAGGTGAGGAGTTCTCTGATTTTGCGGCTGAGAAAATTTATGCCGTATTTAGAAAGAGATGCGGCGACTCCGGTTCCTAAGGCGTAAAAGGAATCTCCGCACATTATGTCACCGAGGCAGGCTATTTTTATTTGTGACATTTATTTAC
>JADHXY010000118.1 GCA_016782755.1 Phycisphaerae bacterium
CATCGTCGCTATTGCTGCAGGCGGCAATAGTAACCCAGGTACGGCTGCAGGGCCTAACTTTTGTAGAACATTTTAACCCAATCTCCAGACAATCCTTGCAAAATCACACTTATTTTTGTTAGATACCTTATTGTACGGATAACCTCAAATCCGGGATATTTCTGGATTTTGGTAGTTGTTCCAGAAATTCAGATAAACGACAGGATTTTCTTAAATGTCTTTAGCCGCACGGACGCAAAATAAAGAATGGGTGATAAAAGACCGGCATGCAAAATGCGAAGAGCTGGCCCGTTCGCTTTCGGTTTCAGATCTGGTCGCACAGATACTATTGAATCGTGGTATCGAAGATGCTCAGACCGGTTCGACCTTTCTCAGTCCCAAACTCAACCAGCTTATCGAGCCCGAAAAAATGCCGGGCGTGTGTCAGGCGGCACAGATCATAAAGGAAGCAACAAAGGCAGACAAAAAGATCACTATCTACGGCGACTATGATGTAGATGGGATAACGAGTACCTCTATATTACTGCATCTTATCAACCTTCTCGGCGGCAAGGCGGATTTTTATATTCCGCATCGAATCGATGAAGGCTATGGTCTTAATTCAGAGGCCATCAAATCTATCGCTGATTCCGGCACGAGTCTTTTGGTAACTGTTGACTGCGGCATATCGGCTATTGAAAGTGCTAAATTTGCTAAGGCGTGCGGCTTGGAATTGATAATAACCGATCATCACCAGATTGGATCAGAGCTTCCCGAGGCCGCGGCTATCGTTCATTCAGGGCTTGACAGCGAATACCCCAATCAGAATGGCTGCGGTGCGATGGTCGCTTTCAAACTTGCCTGGACGCTGGCAAATGAATTTAATCATGGTCGCAAACTCAGCGACGAGCTTCGGCAGTTTATGCTCAACGCCACAAGTCTGACGGCTATGGGGACGGTAGCTGATGTAATGGATCTTCGCGGCGAAAACCGCATAATTACAAACTACGGCCTGAAAACACTCTCGAAATCTGAACTTTGCGGGATACAGGCACTCATAGAGACAGCCGGCCTGACCGACCAGAATCTTGACAGCTTTCATATTGGTTTTCGGCTTGCACCATTGCTTAATGCAGCCGGAAGAATGGGACATGCAAGACTTGCCGTAGAATTACTCACAAGTCAAAGCCGTATCCGATCGCTCCAGATAGCCGAGTACCTCAAGCAGCAAAACGACCAGCGGCGAAAAATCGAACGGCAGATATTCAAAGAAGCCTGCGAAAAGGTTACTCAGCAGGGACTCAACCACCCTGACAAAAAATCGATCGTCCTTGCTGGCGAAAACTGGCATATTGGGGTCATAGGTATCGTTGCCTCGAAGCTCGTCGATAAATATTTCAAGCCGGTAATAATGATAAACTCGGGAAAAGAGATTGCCCAGGGTTCGGCCCGTTCGATTCATGGTTTTGATATTCACTCCGCAATAAAATCCTGCTCAAAATTACTCGAGGGTTTTGGCGGGCATAAAATGGCAGCCGGTATGACACTAAAAGTAGAAAATCTCAGTAAATTTGCGGAAGAAATCGAAAAATACGCCGATGGCCATATTGCACAGAAAGATATTGTCGAAAAATTACATATCGATCTTGAAGCCAAGCTCGATATGTTCAATATCGCAGCCGTCCAGCAGTTGAATAATTTATCGCCCTTCGGACAGGGCAACCCCAAACCTGTATTTGCTACCAGGGGATTGCGTCTGGCATCCGCCCCGAAGCGGGTTGGTGCCAAGGGGGATCATCTGCAGTTGGCGGTAACCGATAATACGAACACAATTCGATGCATCGGTTTTAGTATGGGCAAGCTCGAAAAGAAGCTGCTCGAAAAAGATTTTTTCAGTGCCGCCTATCAGCCGGACATCAACCACTTTAACGGCAATTCAACGGTTCAGCTAAAACTCTCCGATATCCAGTTTGATTAGAACAATCCACGCTTGCACATACGGGATGTTTTGGGGAGAGTTGTCAAAAACAGGCGGCGGTGAGATTTGAACTCACGAATAACGGTTTTGCAAACCGTCGCCTTAGGCCACTTGGCTACGCCGCCAACTTCTTTAGTTACAAACACTTCCAGCAATATGAGAAATATTTGATCTTATCTAATACAACCCTGACCACAACCAAATCACAGTTTACAATACAACTGTCTTGATTAAACTGTTGAATTCTAATGTTGCAGTTAGGGGACACTAACCATAACAAAACCTGATTCCAAAAGAAAAACACGTTCTGACAAATTTCCACTTACTTTACATACAGCCGGCCAATATTGCAAGAAAATTAAGGGCAAGTCATACTATTTTGAAGCGGATAAGACTAAAAATCATTATCTCCTTAAAATCCCCGTCCATCAACAAAAAAAAAGGCTGTCAACTCAACGGCAAAACCGCAATCGACAGCCTCTATAATCCTGCTCCAAAAATTCAATCAATCGTCGCCGAGGTCTATTCCCACATAGCGAGTCGAATTCTTATACCTGACCCTCAGCAGCATCTTTCCCGCTTCCTCTGCCTTTTCCAGAGCCTTTTCAAAATCTTTAACATCCTCGATTCTTTTGCGGTCAACTTCCACGATCAGCGTACCCGGCCTTATACCAGCCTCCGCCGCAAGTGATCCCTGTTCAACATCTGTCACCACAACGCCTTTTTCGCCCACATAACCTAACTGCTCCGCGATCTCATCTGTCAGGTTCTTTAACGTCACACCAAGTTTCTTCATACCCTTACTCTTACCGCCAGCCGCAACTTCCGCGCCAGGCCGCTCGCCAAGTTCCACCTCATATTTCTTCTTTTCGCCGTCACGAATCACCAAAACATCAACCTTAGTCCCCGGCTTGAACATAGCTATCCTGTTCTGAAGATCCCTCGCCTTCTCAACCGGCTCGCCATTGAGTTCGACTATCACATCCCCAGCCTTCAACCCTGCCTTCCCCGCCGCAGAATCCTCCATAATCTCCGGTATCAAAACACCCTTAGCATCCTCCAATCCGAAATATTTTGCCAACTTCGGATCAAGGTCCTGAATATTCACGCCAAGAAATCCCCTCACTACCGTCCCGCCGTCAACGATCTGCTCGTAAACACTCCGTGCCATATTGATTGGTATCGCAAAGCCGATCCCCATATTACCGCCGCTTTGACTTACTATCGCCGTATTGATCCCGACAACCTCACCATTAAGATTCAACAACGGCCCCCCGCTATTACCCGGATTTATAGCCGCATCAGTCTGAATAAAATCCTCGTATGTCGCAAGCCCAACCCCGCTCCTGCTCTTCGCGCTAACAATACCAGCCGTCACCGTATGACTCAAACCAAAAGGATTACCTATCGCCAGTACCCACTCTCCAACCTCAAGCTCATCAGAATCACCAAGCTCCAGTACAGGCAAATCGTTAGCATCTATCTTAATCACAGCCACCTCCGAATCAGGATCCGTACCTATCAACTCCGCCTCGAATTCCCGCTCGTCACTGAGTATCACAGTGATCTTTTCCGAATCGGCTATAACATGGTTATTAGTCAGAATATACCCCTCTTCCGAAATTATAAAACCGCTCCCCTGTGCAAGCTGTCTCGACTTCGGCTGCTCCCCGCGAGGACTGCGATGTCGACGGAAAAACTGGTCAAAAAATTCATCATCAAAAAACTGATCGCCAAACGGAGATTCAAGTCGCCCCGAACCACCCCTCGAAACAAGACGCTCGGACTTAATACCTACTACCGCCGCTGATGCCTGCCCCGCCACCACCGTAAATGCCTTGCCGATCTGCCTCGCTGCCGCAACCTCGTCCCCAACCTCACCATAGCAAGGCCGGCTCATTAAACCATTGCCAAAGAGCAATAAAAAAATCAAAAATAAAAAGGCAACATTTGTCTTTTTCTTTGAAATAGTTGTTGTTTCCATAATGAAAAACCTCCAAAAAAATTCGTAAAAATTAATAATTTTTCATAAAAGTTACGTATAATTTAAGCAAAAAGTTCAAAATTTCAAACACTTTTAAATAACTTTTACTCTAATTCCACTGTATTTACAAAATCTATGTTTCTAAATATCAACACATGTATAAATATATAAACATCAGCTGTTTTCAGTGCTGATGACCTCAATTTCAAGTCCTATAACACATACCATACACAAAACCTGTCCGTAGTGTTTATTTTTTACAACAAACCCTCATACCTCAAAAAGTGAGTTTAGGTAATTTTAGTAAAGCAGGTATTTATAATCGTTTGTGATTTAGATACTTATGTAAACTTAGGGGGAAAAGACATTGTTAAAAATGTTTATTGGCACAGCCGTTGCTCTATAGGTTAGTCCAGTGTTTTTTGAGAATTAAATATTGGGCGGACGCCTAAAACTAATAATCGGAGGAGGATGATTCCGCCCGATACGCAATCCTCAGAGGAGAATTTTGTTTTTCCTCTGTTGTTACATATATTTTTGAAGAAGAAACCGTGCCGGAGGAGGTCGGTTTCTTCTTCTTTTAAATATTCCTTGAAATTCTTTTTAAAATAAAATTTCCTGTCCCTTTTCGGCTTTGACTAATATAATCTTTTGTAATGGAAAAGGCTGTTTACAGGATCATAGACGCTAATTTTAACCGGGCCAGGGAGGCTGCAAGGGTTGCGGAGGATTTTTGCAGATTCTACCTTAATAGCCGCGAGCTTAGTTCGCGATTAAAACAGCTTCGCCATCAGCTTTCCCGATACATTTCTACGCTGGATGGGTCGAAGCTCGTAACCTGCCGTGATACAGAAAGTGACGTAGGTGTCGGCAGTAAGGTTGAGCATCAGATGAGTCGAGGCTCGATCGGCGATACCCTCACAGCCGCATGCAAACGCTTGCCGGAGGCTCTGCGGACGCTGACAGAGGTGATCGGGAGCTTTGAGCCGAAACTTGCTGAGAAGATAGAAGTGCTGCGATACCAGGCTTACACGTTGGAAAAGGATATAGTGACGGCTTTTGATACATTTGAGAAGTTCAGGAATGTCGCTTTGTATGTGGTTATAACGTCGGATCAGCCGGCTAACCTGCTAAGTATGACGGCAAAATGCATAGCCGGCGGGGCTGACTGCATACAGATGCGTACCAAGCGACTTGCCGACGATCAGCGGTTCGAGGTTGCTTATCATTTTACGCAGATGTGCGGGGAAGGTGGTGTGGTTTCGATAATTAATGATCGGCCTGACATTGCGATTGCGGCTGGGGCTGATGGGGTGCACGTGGGGCAGAATGATATTCATCCTGAACAGATTCGCAAATTGGCATCTTACCCGCTTATAATCGGCAAGAGTACGCATTCGCCCCAGCAGCTTCGGGGTGCGATTAGTGAGAAAGTGGGTTATGTGGGTCTGGGGCCGGTTTTTGCGACGGCTACGAAGCCGGGAGTGGCGGCTGTGGGGTTGGAGTATGTTGAGCATGCGGCAGGGGTGCTTAGGGACACTTCGATTCTGCATACGGCGATTGGGGGGATAAATGCGGACAATGTAGATCGGGTCGTGGGGGCGGGGGCGAGGTGTATTTGTGTGTGCTCAGCTGTGACTGCGGCGGCGGATCCGGTCGAAGCTTGTAAGGTGCTCAAGGGGAAGATATTGGCGTAATTTTGGCAGTCCCGATTTATCGGGATGCAGGATAGAAAAAGAGGAGAGAAGTCAGAGGTTAGAAGTTATTTTTTCATATATCGCATGGGCAAAACCTGTTTTGCAGAACTTGTCCATCATACGAGACTACTGGAGCGGTTTTAGCTTGACAATCTTGGTAGATATTGGTAAAACCATCCTGTTGGATGTAAACTAAGCGAAAAGTTATCAGATGACATGTTGTTTTTAAGAAACTTGGGCGATTAGCTCAGTCGGCTAGAGCGCCTGCTCGACACGCAGGAGGTCGTTGGTTCAAGTCCAATACCGCCCATTAGTATAAGCCTTTGCAAACACTAAAGTTACAGAGGCTTTATTTTTTAGTACATTCCTCAGATTCATGTTTTGTGCCAGTTTTTGTGCCAGTTTGGGTCTCGTTTGTGGCAGCAACCTTACTATATAGCTCTGCTGGAACCTGGAGATAATGACGGGCGGATACCTGAATGTTATGGCCAATCCAGTTTGAAACGGCATACTGTGGATATTTCTGTGCCCAGTCAGTTTCGCAGTTCCTTCGCAAAACTTTAAAAGCATCTTTCCACTTTTTCAGTCCGGCTCTCTTGCGATACACATGAAAGTTCCGCCATAATCCATGCCGAGAAACAGAACAAACTTGTTTCTGACCTTCCCCTGCCCGGTCGAATGCTTCAAGAAGCAGTTGATATAATTTAGG
>JADHXY010000119.1 GCA_016782755.1 Phycisphaerae bacterium
GTCAGGTGGCTGCTCAGTTTTAACCGGCTCTGCGGTGCTATTGTCTGGTAACTGACCAATTTCAAGCGATGCTGTTTGGTTGTTGTAATGGATATTTTTTGCGATAACCACCGCAACAACGGCTAAAAACAAAGCTGTAAATATCAGAGCGTTTTTTGATTTTTTGTTCATACTCGATTTCCCCCCCGATTTAAGAGAGCATTTCTTTTATCTGTTCAACGGCTGGGACTTTACCTGATATTTTTACTTCGCCGTCCACCATAAGAGCCGGCGTTACCATTACGCCATAGCTCATAATGTCATTGAGCTTAGTAACTTTTTCGATTCTGTACTCGATACCAAGTTCTTTTGCTGCCTGTTCAGCGGCCTCGGCGAGTTTTTTACATTTCGGACAGCCCGTTCCCAATATTTTTATCGTTTTCATTTTAACCTCTAAAAAAAGATTCCAAATAATATCCCGCTAATGGTAGCCATAACGATTACAAGAACCACAAAGACAACCGTCTTCTGTGTGCCCATTACGGAACGTATGACAAGCATGTTCGGCAGCGAAAGTGCCGGCCCCGCCAGAAGCAGTGCCAAAGCCGGGCCTTTGCCCATGCCAGCCCCTATCAAGCCCTGCAATATCGGCACCTCGGTCAGGGTTGCGAAATACATAAACGCACCTGCAACAGAAGCGAAAAGATTCGCCCATAGGCTATTGCCGCCAACGGCTCTTGCGACCCATGCAGAGGGTATCAAGCCCTCATAGCCAACCCTGCCGAGAAGCAAACCAGCAATAAGAACCCCAAACAGCAGTAATGGCAATATCTGTTTTGCAAATCCCCAGCTGGCCCCGAACCATTCAGAGGTTTCGCCTTTTTCGCTCTCAGCAATAACACTAAGCCCTGCAAAACCGACGGCAAAGCTAACTATCGGATTCTTAAACAGGATCGACAGCAAACTAACCCCGGCTGCAAGAGCCGCCATTTTCCAAAACTTAACGCCGAACCAGCCGACCAGAACCCACCCAAGCACCGCTCCAAAACCGGCAGTTACTAACCATTTGGCACCATAGATAGCCGCCCAAAGCCCGCTATCCGATACTGGCTTTCCCCAGTTAGCAAAAACCAGTATCCCGACCATCGAAGCAAAATAGATCGCATTCTGCCATAGCGGTCTTTTGACACCCTCCTGCGGCATTGCCATCTGAACCTTAGCCTTTTGTAGCTCTTGCTTACGATAGATAAAATGCATCAGCAAGCCGATAACCACACTAAAAACGATTGCCCCGACAGCTCGTGCAATGCCCAACTCAATCCCGAGCACCCTTGCAGTCAACACGATAGCCAGAACATTTATAGCTGGTCCCGAATATAAAAACGTAGTCGCCGGCCCGATACCAGCACCCATGCGATAAATCCCCGCAAACAAAGGCAGCACAGTACACGAACAAACTGCCAGAATCGTCCCCGAAATACTCGCCACTCCATAAGCCAGCACTTTTTTTGCACCCGCACCGAGATACTTCATCACCGATGCCTGGCTGACAAATACTGATATTGCACCGGCTATAAAAAATGCCGGAACAAGACACAGCAGCACATGCTCCCGCGCATACCACTTCACTAGGGCCAAAGACTCAGTCACCGAACCGGCAAATCTTGCATTATCTATCGGCAGATAAAAACATCCGAAAAATACCGCAACTATCAGCAGAAGTTTTTTCCATTCTTCTTTCCACATCTCTAAAACTGCTCCTTTTTACAACGACTTCAATAACTGCTGCGACTCCTCGGCTTGCTCTTTTATGCACTTGGTGATACAAGAAAAAAAATCCAGTATGCAAGGTGTCTTGACCTTATAAATCACCTTGAGACCATGCTTTGTGGATTCGAGTATGCCGGCTTTGACCATGATCGAAAGATGCTTTGAGATGTTCGATCTTTCCGAACCAACGTGCTCGGCAATATCGCAGACACACTGCTCACCATCCCTGAGATAATCGAGTATCGCTACTCTCATCCAATGGCTCAAAGCCCTGACCTTTTCAGCCTGCATCTGATACAATCTTTCTTCTGCATTGCTCAACATAATAAACCTCAGATATATGTGAAGATATACTCACATAGTAACACATTGTTCAAAAAATTGCAATTATTTTATTACCCTTGAAAAATAAAAAAAGTCCGGCTACTTGAAGAACCGGACTGAAGAAACCATATACATTTGTGCTAACGTATCATACCAAATCAATTTAATTTTTGTGCCTTACCCCCAACAGAACCCCGCTTGTACAAGAGGTGTAAATACCGATTATGTAAAGAACGGGCATTGCTCAAGACGCATTTATTAAGTTGAATCGGCCTAATACCTTTTTCGCATTCGAGCGGGGGGGATATTCATCAGCTTGCGATACTTGGCAACCGTCCGCCTTGCTATATTGCCCATACCCGCTTGAGCCAGTTCTTTAAGAATACCCTCATCACTCAAGGGCTTGCTTTTATCTTCGTTATCAATAATTTCCTGCAACCTGACCCTTATTGCCTCCCAGCTGCGCTGCTCGCCGTTGGCATCCTCTGTTCCACCG
The DNA here is from genome assembly GCA_016782755.1 of Phycisphaerae bacterium. Lineage (GTDB taxonomy): Bacteria > Planctomycetota > Phycisphaerae > Sedimentisphaerales > Anaerobacaceae > BS750m-G65. The sequence continues at coordinate 2,570 of JADHXY010000119.1, forward strand.
CTGAAAAATTTCCGCAGAGGCAAAATTCCCCATGGGCACTGAAGGTATTTGCCTGCAACCGCACGCGAAACTGTCGCCAAATGTATACCCACCTCGTCTGCAACTTTCGACATCGGCAAAGGTCTAAGGTAACGCTCACCCTTCTCAAAAAATTCCAGCTGATTTTTAACTATCGACTGGGCCACCTTATGAAGAGTGTTTTTTCGCTGCCCAACTGCACTCATCAACCAATTGGCAGAACGTATGTTCTTCTGCAGAAAGCTTCTCGTATCTGCGCCGACATTTTTATCTTTTGCTATTTTTGCATAGTACTCATTCACTTTGAGACGGCTGTAATCGGATTCCGCAATCTTTACACTAAATCCCTGCTCATCATCCAAAGGCTCAACTATCACTTCGACTCGAATCTGATGATTTCTGCTCTGGCCGACCTGCAGACCCGGAGAAGTGTCGAACTTGCTCAATCGTTCTATCGCCTTATTAATTTCATCAACACTGCACTTCATTTTCCGGGCGATCTCAGGAAGGCGGTTTTCAAGCAGGATATCCATATATTCCGAAACCAGCCGCCGTTCAAAATCCATTCGTTCGCCGCTGTTGTTTATCTGAATAAGCAAACACTCCTTAATATCCCTCGCCCCTACGCCCGCCGGCTCCAGGGTCTGAACAAGCTTTAATGCTTCTTCAAGATCAGGGTAATCGTATTCGGTGTTATCTTTATTACGAAGCTGCTCAAGACGAATTTTCAAATACCCTCTTTCGTCAATGTAGCCAATTATTACCTCACCGGCTTTTCTGGCACTCTCCTGTGTATCCAGCAACACCCACTGCTCAAGAAGATGATCTGTCAGAGACTTACCCCTGGCTTCTGTATTTTTCAGTGCTTCAAGCTTGGTATCCGGTTCTTCGCTTCTCCTCACCGAACCATACGACTCGGTATCGTTTACATAATTTTTGAAATTCTCGTCAAGACTTTCAAGCTTATCAAAACCATCTCCTGCTTTCGCCTCACCAACCTCACTACCAGTTGAAACATCTGCTTGCCCCGGCTCAATAACATCCGGCCCTTCAAGTTCCAAAACCGGGTTACTGCTCAGTTCCTGCTCTATACGCTCTTCCAACGCGAGCAGAGGCATCTGAAGTATCTCCATAGACTGTATCATCTGCGGAGACAGCTTCATCTTCTGCTCAAGCCTCATCTGACCATGCATACTTAAATCCATTTCAGACGCTTACCCTCGTTGAAAACAAAATATTAATAAAAACTTCGTCCCTTTATTATACTAAAATGAACGTAAGATTTCAGTTAATATCGGTTTGAGAAAATTATTTTTTCGCCTGTCAATCCTGGTCTATCTGCTGCCTGCCCTCGATGGCATCTAAAAGCACCCTGCTATTTGCATACTCAATCGTGCTTCCTGTCGCCAATCCTCTTGCTAATCTCGTTATCTTCACCGGCATGCCCCGCAAAAGTGAACTTATATAAAGGCTCGTTCCATCTCCTGCCATATTCGGATTCGTCGCCATCAAAACCTCGCTCACTCCGCCGCGTCGAACTCGCTCTACAAGCTGGTTGATTGTTAGATCGCCAGCTTCGACACCTTCGAGCGGGGCGATATGACCACCGAGAACATGATAAACCCAGTTGCAACAGCCGGTCTTCTCAAGACCGATCACATCCTTGGGCTGTTCGACGACGCAAATAACACTCTTATCACGCCTCGGGTCGCTACATATCGAACACAATTCGCCCTCACAAAGACCAAAACACTCCTTACAACGCGCGGTCTTGGTCTTAACATCCTTTATCGCCTCAGCCAGACAAAGTGCCGTTTTCGCATCGCTCTTTAATATATAAAAGGCAAGCCTCTCGGCGCTCTTATCGCCAATCCCGGGCAGCTTACCGAATTCTTCTATCAAACGCTTAAGGCTGTCTGTATAAGCATCACTCATGATCCGTACCCTTGTTAATATTAAAATCGACATCCACCACACAGCCGCCAAATTCCATCAGCGCAAGACGCACAGCCGGATCCTTTTCCGCTTCCCGCCATAACTGACCTTCACTAACCTCACGCTCGACAACCGCTTTCTGCTCGTTTTCATTGTCTTCCAACTCAAGCCTGAGTTTGATCTTTTTATCCAACACCCCGCACAAGCATTTTACGATCGAATCGATCCTGCCGTTCTGCTCACACATCGATTTGAACATTGCATCCGAATGGGAAAACACCACGCAAATCTCACCATTTTCGAAACTCTTGACTCTGCCCCGCTTCAATATCCCCCCGCTACCTTTACCGAGTTCAGAGCTGATTAAACCAACTAACCTGTCCCAGTTCGCTCTCAACTGCTCAGCATTCTCAATTGATATCGGCTCTGCTTTGGGCTTTTCGACTTCCTCTGTCAAAGCAGGTTCGGATTTTTGCTCAGATGTTAGTTTTTTTTTTAGAACTCGCTGCCCGCCCGATACACCCTTTGACAAAAGCATATCTACATTAAGAAAATGCTCGCTCAAAGCTAAACGTAAAACAAGCGATTCGAGCAATGGCCGCGCAGTCTCGCTATTTCGCAATATCCAACGCATCTTTTCAAGGCTTGTAATATTATAAACCAGGCCGGCTACATCAAAATACTCAACCAATTCCTTTGACTTTTTAAGCTGGCTTGCCGTCAATATCAAAAGCTCTCCGCCCTCACCTCCGGATTTGATAACCATCAGATCACGCATACAATCTATCAGGGCATCAATTATCTGAACCTCATTAAGCCCGGAATTGATAAGTTCATTAACACTATTCAAACTCCCAGCACCGTCGTTATGACCTATCCTGCTGACAAGCTCGTATATCTTCTCGCTATTGGGACAACCAAGAAACTCCTCGAGCAGCTCTGTACTCAACCGTTCCATGCCGGTACTTATAAGCCGATCCAGAAGACTCAATCCGTCCCTCATCGAACCTTTAGCCATCCTCGCCACCTGAAGCAGCAGATCATCTTCATAGGCTACTTTTTCCTGCTCTAAAACCCTCTTAAGGTGATCCGCTATGAGCCTCGGGCTTATATTCTTGAAATCAAAACGCTGACAACGGGACTGGATTGTCGCAAGAACCTTGTTCGCCTCGGTCGTGGCGAATATAAATTTTACATGCTCCGGCGGCTCTTCAAGTATCTTAAGCAATGCATTGAAAGCCCCCGTCGAGAGCATATGAACCTCATCGATGATGTATATCTTGTACCGCGAACGTGCCGGGCGATATGCCGCATTCTCACGAAGCTGGCGAACCGCATCTACACCGTTATTCGACGCACCATCTATCTCGACAACATCGATATCCTCGCCGACATTCACACTCACGCAACTCTCACACTTACAGCAAGGCTCCGTCGTAGGCCCATCAAACGCATGACAATTGAGCGACTTAGCCAGTATCCTGGCCATAGACGTCTTGCCAACCCCGCGAGTACCCGTAAAAAGAAACGCATGAGCAACTCTGCCGGTCTTTATAGCGTTTTTCAACGTACGCGATATCGGCTCCTGACCGACAACGTCGTCAAAATTCCCAGACCTGTATTTTCGTGCAAGTACGGTGTATGACATATTAAATGACTTTACAGAGCCTGTTGCACAATAATTTTCGATTCCAACCGTTGGACTCGATATCTGCCTGGGACAGACGGCTCAATTCTCTGTTTCCCAAACACCTTTTTCTTAACTTTTTATATGGTGTCTTGATCTTGCCTTAAAATCA
>JADHXY010000120.1 GCA_016782755.1 Phycisphaerae bacterium
TAACCCCAACGCGTCTATTGAGTTAATCGGATTACTCATTACATACTCCTACGGATTCATGCCGTCGGGGTAGCCGATGGGGTCTCTTGTCAGCCAGCGGCCCATCTCGCTATTGTAATAGCGGTTGCGGTTATATTGCAGTTTTAGGCCGCTGTTATCGAGCGTATCCAATCTCCTGCCGGTGAACATATAGCAATTGCCATACTGTGAATCCGAGTATGTCTGCGTAAAATCAGCGTTATATATCGTCGGCTTACCGTAAGCGTCATACTCATATCGTTCAACAACCGTTCCATTCTGGCCTACCAACGCAACATTGGAATAAAGATGGTCCTGACATGCGTAATAATCTTCATCAGCCGAGCAGTCATGCATCATCAAAAGCTCATCGATGAAATTGCCATAAACGAAATAGCGGGCAGTATCACCAACGCTGTTAGCTTCCGTTACAACCTGCCAATTGTTATTATAATAGTACAAAGTTGTCTCGCTCCCAATCGAGTCGATCTTCCTGATCCGCCTGCCGAGTGCGTCATAGGCGTATTCGGCGACCGTAACCTCCGGCCCGCTGGATTTAGTAACTTTCACCAGCCGATTCTCATAGTCATAATAATATTTATAGCCGTCCTTGTCGGCTGTCATATTGCCGGCATCGTCGTAGCCGATAGTATTGCCATCGATAGAAGTATAATAGTTTGTGGTATTATTTACAACATAATTCTCATTGCTGCCATTTCGCAGATTAACCTGCGTGCGGTTGCCCAGATCATCAATTGTGAACAGCTCGTTATTTTTTTTTACGGAACGCATTGTAATAAATCACGCTCCGTAGCGAAATATATGACTTTCACAGTTTTTTCGCGGATTCCGAGCCTAACAAATAAAATTTTATCCTCTTGGTGATTGTGTGATTTGTTTTGTCAGCTGGGCGAGCAGTACCTGAGTCTTCGTATCGTTTTTCTGCATCTTATCTATCTTGCTGCATGCGTGCATTACGGTTGTATGGTCTCTTCCGCCGAGATGGCCGCCGATCTCTTCGAGGCTATGGCGTGTGAGACTTCTCGCAAGGTACATACATATCTGTCGCGGCTCGGTTATGCTCTGGCTGCGTTTTTTGCTCTGCAGGTCCGCCAGCCGCACATCGAAATAATCTGTCACCACATCGATAATATCGGTGATGCTGATGTGCCGCACCTCGGTCATTGCATGGCCGCCCAAAGCTGCCCTTGCAATATTAATATCGACAGGTTTCTGCATCGTAGCCGCTACCGCGTAAATCCTTGTCAGTGCCCCTTCAATTTCGCGGATATTGGCTTGTGCCTTTCGAGCGACATATTCAGCGACATCGTCAGAGATACCTATCCCGCGAAGATGAGATTTTTTCTGCACGATCGCAACCCTTGTATCGTGACTGGGCGGGTCAACCCTTGTTACCAATCCCCAGTTGAACCTGCTTATCAGCCTTTCCTCTAAAGATTTTATCTCCGTCGGCGGGCTGTCCGAGCTAAGGATTATCTGCTTGCCGTTGTTATAGAGTGCGTTGAACGTATGGAAAAATTCTTCCTGGCTATGCTCCCGATCGCTCAAAAACTGAACATCATCGATCAGCAGCATATCAGCATTTCTGAATTCGTCCTGAAAACCAGCCAGGTCGCCGCGCTCGATTGCACGTATGAACCGGTTAACAAAATCCTCACAGCTGTGATACCTGATAACGGCATTGCTGTTCTTGCGTTTAGTCTCGAAGCATACCGCATGCAAAAGATGCGTCTTGCCCAAACCTGAATTGCCATAGATAAACAGCGGGTTATAGGTATTGCCCGGCGAATGGCTTATTGCGATGCAGCTGGCATGTGCAAGCCGATTGCTCGGCCCGACAACAAAATTGTCAAATGTATAATCAGGATGAAGTTTCAGCCCCGAAATATCAATCTCTTCGGTCTTATCTTTGCTCGTCTCTGCCGCACTAAAATCTACACTGACAAGATAACCGGTCGCCTGCTGAGCGGCCTGAGTAAAGGTCGATTTGCATTTATCCTCAAGGTACTGGGCGATAGATTCGTCCGGACAGTATATCCGAAGCGAACCGCCGTTAAAATAACCGACAGAAAGGTCATCAAACCACTTTCTTGTATTTTCAGGGTCGAGCGATTTGACACGTTCGACTATATTTGTAAACAAATTTTCTATTTCCTGGGTAGCCAAGTCGAATTCCTTCAATAATCAAAAGTTTACTAAAAATAACAGCTGTGCAAAATTCCATCAGTTGCGGTTTTTTACTTAGTACGCTCCTCCCTGCTAAATCCTCCGTGATTTACGAGGTGTAAAAAATTTAACTCCAAGCCGAGGTTTTGTCAAAGCAATTCGCTAATTGTTTTTTAAAAGATGCAGCAAAGCCAACTAAAAGGCAAAAAATGTCAATATAGGGAAAGTTAATTGATTATCTTTACTTGATTTTTTTTCAAATTTTGCGAATATATTCAAAATCTTTGGAATTTTTACAAATCATTACAAATTAAAGAAGGAAAAAATGGGCATATTCACTAAGACCGCCGACTTTATTAAAGACCGGCTTGGCAAGACCAGGGAGAAGATCAGCTCGTCTCTGGGCTCGGTTTTGACTCTCGGCAGAAATATCGACGAAGACCTTCTCGATGAACTCGAACAGACCCTCATCCAGGATGATATAGGCGTCGAGACGACCTTGAAATTGATAGACGATATAAGAAACGCCTATCGCCAGAAGCAGATCGCCAAAACAGACGACATTATTCCATTTTTGAAAGAACACATAAAAGGCTACTGGCCGCATTACGACCGGCAGCTCAAAAAAGCTGAAAATTCAGTAACGGTTATATTGGTAGCCGGTGTCAACGGTTCCGGCAAAACGACCAGCATCGCCAAGCTCGCCCAGATATTAAGCAGTGACGGCAAAAAGGTAATCGTTGCCGCATGTGATACTTTCCGTGCCGCAGCCGTTGAGCAACTGAGCATATGGGCCGAGCGGATCGGCGTGCAGATAGTCAAGCATAAGAGCGGCTCTGACCCAGCCGCGGTTGCCTATGACGCTTGTGAGGCAGCTGTTGCAAGGAACGCAGATTTTTTAATACTCGATACGGCAGGGCGGCTCCATACACAGAAAGACCTGATGCGAGAGCTTACAAAAATTCGCGACGTCGTAAAACGCAAGATCGATAACGCCCCGCACGAGGTGCTGCTGGTGCTGGATTCGACTACCGGCCAGAACGCTATTATGCAGGCCAAAATGTTCACGCAAGCCATTGACGTGAGCGGGATATTTTTGGCAAAGCTCGACGGCACCGCAAAAGGCGGAATCGTTATAGCCATAAAGGATCAGCTCGACATTCCGGTCAAATTTGTCGGCTTAGGAGAAAAACCCGCAGATATCGCAGAATTCGACCCCGATATCTTCGTCGATGCTCTTTTCAGCTAATACCCCCCATGGTAAAAACAGAGCAAATGGTCTGAGATAAAGCCATTGAAAACAGGGAGACCGCACCAAGGGCTGTCTTTTTCCTAAATAACAGTCTTGTAAATTCCAACTTCTTACGCCTCTTGTATATTGTTATATTGCTGTCTTCCAATTAACATTATTTTGCAATAATTGTTGTTCTGCCGCTATTTAAAGAAAATTTAATCCAATGATCATCTTCCCCCAGATACAGGTCTGAAAAAGCGTTGCCGGATTGATAGACCTTCTCGCCATTGATATGAATCTTCGACAATTGGGCGGTTTTGGGGACGCCTGCAATCGCAATTGTTCCGGTGGGCACTTCCAGCGTCATTTCAAAGGCTGCCTCATTACTAAGTGCCAGTTTTATATCGCCGTATTTTGTCGGCACCACACTTTTGACCTTCTTGAGCGAGGCCATCTGCGGCAGAACCGAAAACTGCTCAAAGCCCGGCTTGATCGGCGATACGCCGGCAATATACTGGCTCAGAATCGTCAGCGGCCCACCCGACCAAGCGTGATTGTAAGTGCCGCCGCCCCAGCCTTCCCATAGCGTTGTCAGCGGGCTTTCAATCTGTTTGGACCAGCGTTGTTTCATCCGCTCCAGTGCCTGCTGCGGGGCATCCATCATACACAGCGACTCCAGCACATACTTTTCCATATACGGACTGGCATTAAAAGATTCATTGAGAACTTTTTTAATAGCCGGATAGTATTCCGGTTTGGCCAGACCCGCAATTACGGCTATCGCATTGGCGCGGTCGTCGGTTTGTCCTTTGTAACCAGCAGAACAATAGCGATTGCCTTGCCAGAAGGCCTTGTTGAAATTAGCTTCAATTGATTTCATTTTTGCCCGATAGCCGGGGATATCCACTTCATTGCCGCTGAGTTTCGCCATTTCGACTGCCGCTTTCATCGCCAGATGCACCCAGGCGTTTTCGATAACCGGCACGTCCTTGTGACTTCCCCAGTCGGTCCAGTCCCAGTCACCCCGGCGGTGGATGATTAATCCATCTTCACCAATTTTCCAAAGGCTCAAATAGTCCCGGACATGCGGATATACATCAACGATGGTTTGCTTGTCACCGGTGTACCAGTAGTACGTCCAAAAACCATACCAGCCGACACTGGCCAGCATCTGTCGGGGCAGTTCTATACTCCAGGCGCCATTTTTTTCCTGGGTACCCGGCTTTGCCGGAATTCCCGCGGGAACAGGGGAAAAAATCACCTTGTCCGGCCGCTGCCAGCGAGCCAGTTCATAAATTCCCTTTTTGGCCAGAAGAGGTCCCTTTTGGGCATCAAAAACATAAAACGCTTCGCCGATTTCATTAACCGCATCGCCCCACCACTGGGCGCGTTCTCGGTCGGGGCAGTCCATGTAGTTATCGCGCATGGTAACATACAACGTCCGTTTAGATTTTTCCCACAGGCGATTCAATATTTCATCGTCACATTTGAACCGGCCGTCAAAATCGGCGTTGTAGCCGGTTTCACGATACTTGACGGCAAGCACTTTGACCTCTTTCGGTAAAGTATATCGCACATCATGGCCATTCATCCAGCCCAATGACTCGTATTCCTGCTCACCGGTTTTTGTAATGTAAACAGAACGCACATTTTCAGGGCCGCCCCCTTTGTAGTTGTCCGTCTGGATGTTGATGGTTTGCCCAGCCGGGCTTTTGACCTTCAAATACGGCGTCACCTGGCAGTTGTAGGGCAGTTGGCCGATCACGGTTTGGGTGCCGTCCTTATTTTGTTTAATCTCCATATTCACATAGTCGATCAGACCGGAGTTTTTCCATTGCAGAATCGGGCGCTTTTCAAGGCTGCCCCAGGGGGCGGTTGGAACGTTCCCAAATTCGAAAGCATTGGACCAATCGCCATCATCAAAGTTGCTGCCTTGCCAATCCATCATATCCTGTTGCGCATCGAATTGAATATTAGCTTCGGCTAGACGATAATTCGGATGCGGCTTATCGGTGGAGCCGTAAGCCGGATGAATTTTAACTTTCCAAGAGGTATCGCTGACAAGCGTTTTGTCGTCAATGATTGCGTCAAAAACCAAGCCCGCTTTGCCGCTGCTGTTATGGGAAAAACCATGCTTACCCCAATACCAGACAAGGACGGCTATCGTGTTATTGCCCTTTTTGAGAAAATTCGTCAGATCTACTTCGTCAAAATAAGTGCCCTGCGGGATCGGGCCGCGTTTGAGTTGGCCTTCAAAGATGACCAGTTCATCGTTGATCCACAGCCAGTATTTGCTGTCACAGGCAATGCGGGCAATGGCCTTTTGAGGCGTGTTATCAAGATCAACCTGTTTTCGGAAGCAATACCAGCTATTACGATTGCTATCCGCTGAAGAACCGATCCATTTGCCTACGACATTGAGTGATGGCGTATTATTGTTTGCGATGTCAGCGAATGCCATTTTTGGTGGTATTAACAGGGCAGCTGAGATAAAGATAAAGGTAAATATGCAAAGGTTTGATAAAATCCAACCGCGGGTTTTTGTTTGCCATTGATTTTTTACGGTATTCATTTTTTTCTCCCGTATAGAATTAAATTCTACATGTCATTTAACTAAAAAACTGGGAAAATAAAAGAAAAAAGCAAAAACATGCGGCTGAGAGTCTTAATTTTCGAACCATGTTTGTGTTCTCAGGCAAATTTTTACAAGCATTAGCATTAGAGGTACTTCGATTAAAACTCCTACGACGGTTGCTAATGCAGCACCCGAAGAGAGGCCAAAGAGCATTGTTGAGGTTGCTATGGCTACTTCAAAGTGATTCGATGCCCCGATCATAGCTGATGGTGCGGCATCC
>JADHXY010000018.1 GCA_016782755.1 Phycisphaerae bacterium
CCGTCGACAAATCCCTACGGGCACTGCTGAAGCACCACTGGTCAAAATGACAAGTGATTTGCCCTCCATAATCGTCTTGTTGATCATATAGAAAAACCCATCCCCAGAACCATCCTTCCTAATCAACCTGGGTTATCGGGTGCCCAAATCCCGCAATAGCCAATTTTCCGGTGCAAACCAAAAAATATAAATACAGACCTCACTTTTTTTAACATGGCTTCGACTCATATGTCCCGCGTCGAAGCCTATATTTTATACAAAAAGACCGGGGTGAAAATGTAAAATGACCGAATACACAAAAATCAGCTTCAATCATCGCAAAGAAATCTCCGATTATTCGGACATGGTTGAGATGCTTTTCCCTGGCAATCGCAACCAGCAGCACGCGGCAGCTTGTATCCTGTTCGAGCTCAAGTGGGCTAACAATATAGTGCCCTATCTTGTCTATATTGAAAATAAATACAATATGTCCCGCCGAATACTGCAAAGGGCCAGGGCCAAGCTTTCAAGGATAGGACTGATTGAGCACATCAGTAGTTTTAATTCAAGGTATGGAGGACAGTCCGGCTGGAAACTCTCAACCAGATTTGAAGCAGCTTTGAGGCGGCTTGCCGACAAATGTGCAAGTCTGAGGAATACAAACAATTCTTCAAAAGATAAAGATGCTATGTTCATTAACTTCGCAAATGCCAGACGAAAACCCCAGAAATAAAAGCAAAATCACCATTAGATCAGTTTTTTTTGTTTCTAAGTGCGCGTAAGATATTGACTTATGAGCCATTAAAAAATTTTCTGAAAATGAGCCTTGCGCTTTGGGAGTTCTGGCGCTAAGATCAGTACTGGTTAATATCAAAAACTGATTACTTATTTTTTGGAAAGGATGAAACGATGGCACTTGGTTTAAGAAAAATTATTTTGCTTGGGCTGATAGGAATGATTTTCCTTATGGGAAATATTGTTTTGATTGCTAATTGGCTAAGTGAAACAGGACTGCCGGAATTCGCAGATCATATTCGCAGCAATTATCTTACGGGCACTGCCATTACTATAATTGTTGCTCTTTTGATTTTGTTGACCGGCTCTAAGACCAGAGATAAAGTTTTTAGCTTATCGAGAAGATGCCCGGTATGCGACAAACGGCTTATGGGTAATCCAAATTATTGTCCTGATTGTGGCAATAGCTTTAGCGGCTAATTATCTTTAAACTCCGCTAAATCTTTCAACCTTAGTCAAATGGCCTATACGGAGTCAAGGTATAACAAGCATTAGGAGTAAGTTCATCTATGTACTCTATCCCCGAATGCTTTTCAGTTGTCTTGTTTGCAAAATAATAGACCTGATATTTTGAAATATGGGTTTTCAAGACACCATCCACCAACTCCCATCTTCCCTCCCATGAAGGTTTTTTGTCAGTCTTTTTGCCTTCACCGCAATGTTGCTCCAACAAGGTATTATCAGGATAGAAACTTATAAGGTATGTACGGCCATTATCTCCCAGCTTTTTCCATGTCCCTTTTATTTCTTCGACTTTAAACTCTCTTTTAGATTTTTTCCATTCGGCAAAGTTTTCATCAAGCTCTTTTCCGCCTTGTCCGGAGGCTCGCTCGAATAAAAGCGGATAATCCCGCAGGCCGTTTATTTCGCATGCACCTGATTCATACCCAAACAAAGATATCATTTTTTCATTATTCATCGTCAATAGAAACCTGTTATATACTATCCACTATTTGAATACATCATTTTATACTGATCAACTATTAGTGTTTTGTAAAGATTATTTGCTTATTATAAAGGACTTAGGGTAAAACTCAACTGCTTTCTAGTTTTGTTGTTTCGCCGGTTTTATCCAGAACAGGCATGTTAAATTATCGAAGCCGAACCTGAAGGTTGATTTTACGCCTGTTTCGGGTTATTATTCAACTATATATAAGGGCTTATGTAAATGGAATGGGTAACCTCGACACAACTGTTAAATGAGTTGGAGTCTTCCAATGACGGAGACGCCTGGGAGTACTTTTGCGGGTTCTTTCACCCCATGGTGGTCAATTTTGCCAGAAAACTCGGGCTGCCGGATTCACTCTCAGAAGATGCTGCTCAGGAAACACTCCAGACATTTATAAAGATTTTTAGGGCCGGTAAATTTGACAAAAAACAGGGCCGGCTTAGTAAATGGTTGTCTGGCATAGCATACAGGGTGATATTAAATATGCGAAAGAATCTGCCCAGGGAAAAACTGATTCATAATAATCAAACCGGAACCTCCTTCTGGAATATGATAGAGGATGAAAATGCGGTCAGGCATACCTGGAATACAGAATGGCGGAAACTTGTTTTAAAGCACTGCATTCATCAGGCCCGCAGGAAGTTTTCGCCGGATACCTTCAAGGCATTTGAGTTACATAGTCTTTCTGAAATACCAACTGCCGAAGTTGCGAGACAGCTAAGCATCTCAACTAACGCAGTCTATATAGCAAATTGCAGAGTTTTAAAGGAGTTGCGTCAAATAGAACAACAGTTATTGAAAACTATCTGAAAGTTTAAAGCTAAATGAGTTGCCCTGAATCTGACAAAGTAAAATTATATGCTACTGAAAGCCTAAGCAAAAGTGAGGAGCATAAATTCCAGGCTCATTTAGCCAGTTGCCCACAATGTCAAAAGGAAGTTGAAATGCTGCTCAGGAACGATACTTTAGTTAAGGAATTGAAGGCTGAGTACAATCAAGCTAATTGGCAGAATCCTTCCTTGTCCAAAGATGTTTCTGTAACAAATTTCTTTCTTACCGGCTTGACAGGGAGAAAAAATATTCTTGAGCTTTTGCCAGGTCAGCATCTTGGCATCAAAGACAGATACCGCATTATCAGAAGGCTCGGCCAGAAGGATGCTAATGTCTATCACACTTATGATACCGAACGGGGGCATGAGGTTGTCTTAAAGATAGTAGTTAGTGACAGCCGTCAGGTAGAAAAAACGTGCAATCAACTGAGTCGGGAACTTGCCTCTCGAAGCTCCATTGACGATTATACTAATATCGTAATAACTTATGACATCCATACCGCACAGTATGAAGGCTTTTCTCTGGTTCTATTGTCAATGGAGTATGCTGACGGCGGAAGTTTAAGGGGCTGGTTGAGCGAAAACCGTCACAATAAAAACAGAAGAATAACAGAAGGCCTAGCCTTGCTGGAACAGAGCTGTTCTGCTATCAGAGTAATTCATAAGGCAGGTCTGGTACACAGAGACATAAAACCTGAAAATATCCTTCTTTGCAGAAATGGTAACAACTTTATAGTCAAGCTCACTGATTTCGGCATATCCTGTAATATCTCAGATATATCTTCTGCAACTGAGCATAACTTAACTATCGCTGGAACGCCTTTGTATATGTCTCCTGAACAGTTTTCTCATGACGAGCTAAATATAAGCCCTGTCAGTGACATATACAGTTTCGGAGTTGTAATTTATGAGATCATGGCGGGCAAGCCTCCCTTTTATGGAAATTTTAAACAGCTCAGAGACGAACACATAAATAAACAACCACCAAAGTTAACCGGTGAATTACATAAATGGGGACAGATCGTTGGCAAATGCCTTCAGAAGGATCCTCAAAAACGGTACGGTAATATTGATGAACTGATAAGCGACATTAATCGACTAAAAAAAGGCCTGGCAATAAGCGTAGATATTTCCTGCCCTGAATGCGGCCATGTTAATTTGAATATTGATACAACCAGCTGTGAAAATTGTCATACATCTTTGGATTCAATATTTCGCTTATGCCCTATCTGCAATAGAGAGGTTCGTCTTGACGTAGAACATTGTCCTGGCTGTGGTCAAAATGTGGCTTCATATTACACCCTGAAAGAAAGACAGCAGAAAGTCGAGACGCTCAAGGACGAAAGTCCTGTGGAAGCAATCAAACTTCTTGAATTAATCTTGCGGGAAGGTGCGGGGGACTTCCATAAACGCGCTGTTGAACTCATTAGAGATTTGAGAGAAAAACAGCAAAGGTTAGAATCACTTATACAAGAGGCAACCGAAGCAGAAGCTAATGGCAATCCTGAAAAAGCCATCAAGCTCTGGAATGAAGTATTAAAAATTGTAGCTCGCCATAAAACCGCCAAACAACAGTTAAAAAGATTGAGGTCCCTCAGTACCCAGTTTGGTAATCAGTGGAAGGAAGCTATCGGTTGCATGGACAGAGGAAATTTTGAGCAGGCCGAAAAGCTGCTTGAAAATTGCCTTGATATTACGCCCAATCACAGTGATATACTAAAGTTGCTTGATGACTGTAGAAGCAGATCAACACATTACAATCAGGCTTTGGAGAACGCACTTATTGCGGGTAAAAGCAAAAGGCTCTTACGGGCCAAAGAACAGGTTTTGCAAGCTTTAACCCAAGCACCTAAAAGCAGTAAGGCCTTAAAGCTGCAGAGCGATACTGATTCTAAATTGGAAAAAGTTGAATCTCTTTTTTCCAAGTCAGTTGAAGAATTTAACGGCGCTCAGTTCAGTAAACTGGCCGAAACAATTAAGAAGATTGAAGAAATTCAGTCAGACAGTACTTTTCTTAGCGACAGCAAAAAGAAAGACATTTTCAGCAATCGCGACAAGTATCTTGACTTGATAAAACAGACTCAAATGGCATTCGACTCACAAGAGTTGGATAAGGCGGTAGCTAAGATAAAGGCAGCGTTGAAGATTTGCCCAAAATCCAATGAGGCCAAAAGAATTTATGATGGTATCAATTCTAACAAAACAGAAGCTAACCATCTTATAAACAAAGCAATCTCTGAGATTAGAGCATCCAGATTTGAACGGGCCCATGGGTTTTTGGACAAGGCAGCAAACCTATACCCATCATTGGAAGAGATAAAATTAGCTAACGTAAATCTACTGGAAGTCGAAACAATATACTGTCATTCCAAGCAGAAAACCAAAGAACTTTTCTTGAAAAGAAACCTTGATGAAGCCCTTGGATCGGCAAATACAGCCCAGCAATTATGTCCGGATTCAGAGGAAATTGCCGCTCTTATTAAAGATATCAAGACTGACCAGAGAGTTGCGGAAAAAACCCTGAAGGATGTACAAGAATATTTGCTATCAGCCAGATTTGATAAAGTCAGTGAAAATATTAAAAAAGCGAAAAATCTATGGCGAAGTTTTGATCTTTTATCTGAAATAGAAGCACAAGCAAAGCAAATTGCCGACAGCTTTAATTCCAGGATTTTATCCGTCAAGCAGCATCAAAAACAAGGGGATTTAGAGATAGCACTTGAGGCTTGTCAGGGTGCACTGGAAATATGCCCGGGATCAAAAGACGCATCCGATCTTCTTAAAATTATCCAGACTGACCAGGCTTATGTAAAAAAATACATAGAGGAGGCGAGGGTATTATTAAGATCAGCTGATTTTGATAAGGTCCGGAATAAGATTGAAGCCGCAAAAAAGATTTGGTCAGAATATGAAAAACTATCTGAGGCTGAATCACAGGCAAAGGAAGTTGCCAAAACTTTTAATCACGAAATGTCATCTGCGGAACAACTTCTGGAAGCAAACTCTTTGGAAAATTCACAGGCTGCGTGTCAGGCAGCTCTAAAAATATGTCCTGATTCAGAAAAGGCCGATGAACTTCTAAAAAGAATAAACAGAGCAATAGAGGAAGATAAGGCAAAAAAACGCCGTAAAGAAGACATTAAAACAACTATTCTTGACATAGTTTTTATGCCTTACGCGATTATTGTAACTATTGTCGTATTTCTTGTGCAGCATTGGAAAATCGGGCTAACTGTAATAGCAATTGCATTGCTTGGATACGGTGCTTTTTTAGGATTTTTTTGGTTTGCTGACCATCTGAAAACAACAATAATGTTATTTATAGGGGTTCCTGTGATAGCGTTGATAGTTTTCAGGTCTTAAAACAGTCCACCAATAAAATAACATCAATATAAATTTTCATATTTCCTGATTTTCTCTGAAAGATTTCCCCGTCCAAACTCCAATATACTTTAGCCGAAAAGCTCTAATGACCAAATAGAGCACCTAACTAACTGCTAAATATGGAGATAACTAAAAATGGACAAGGCAGAAGAAAACGAATTCAAAAGCACAATATTTGCAATATCCCAGGTTCCCGATGTGAATTTTTCTCAGTTCCAGGCCGCTGCAGATGGCGATGTTCGCAAAACTATCTGGCAATCCTTTGAACACATAGCAAGGGCTTTTTCAAATATAAGAGCAGACCAATCTGCGGCAGAAATACTTTATATCTACAATCCTTCGACAAAACTGGCGAACAAACAGGACAGATTGAAACTTTATTTGAAGCTGTACGCAAAGAAATCCCAAAAATTAAAAAATTTAGAGCGTCTTTTAACGGGAAGTATGCTCGGAAGATTTTATGAATTCGAAAAGGTGTCTAAGTTTTTCTTTGAGCCGAAAGGTTTGGAATCAAGCTGCTCTATTATACGCAGGGAAGATTTTGTTCAGCCTTTGCATAATTCAATGTTCAATGCCAAAATCCCCGCCTGCTATTACACTATAAGTCCGTTTGAGCCTAATCAAAAGAATGATTTCCTCACACTTGACAGGGTATTGGATAAAGTGGACGAGCCGGTAGTGGTTAAAATAAAGATCCAACCTGCAAACGTATCTGAGCAGTTACATGCCCATACAGGATATCTGGCACATCTGGGGAGTATTAATCGCAGCTGGGATGAGGAGTATGAACCCTGTGGTAGTTTTGAAAGAGTTGATTTTTCAGAAAACAAATCAAGATTTGCAAACCCAGCTCAGGCTTTAAAGCCTTTTACATACAAAGATCCTCTCGCCGATGACATTTTCAGGCAGCAGAGAAAATTCCATGAATCTCTTCGCAAACCACATCTAAGATTTGACATTAGCATAACAGCCCAAAGCGATGCGTGCGTAGAACTTCTTAGTTCGATAATCGCTGAGGCTGCCTTTACAAAAGGTTCTTACAAAATCGTTCAAAATAACAACGAAAAACTTGGCACAAGCAAACCGGAAGCAGATTATGATGATTTACGGTCTTTGACGAAACATGCTACTGTGGATGAACTGATTGGAGCGTTCCGCCTGTTAGTTGCATCGTCAAGGCCGCCATTTTGTATCAGAAAAAACACGGATCCTAAATTCATAGACCCCAAAGACTTGATCTTACTTGGCCATGATGACTACGGGATTCCCAGGGGGATAGCCTTGAACGTCTTAAAAAAACACCTTTCTTCTCTTGGGCTCCCAGGAGCAGGAAAAACGACAACGAATTTTAATATAATGCTCCAGCTATGGGAAAAGGGAATTCCTTTTTTGGTAATTGAGTCTGCAAAGACCGAATACCGTGCAATAAAGAAATTTTTTGATCATACCGATCCTTCTATCCGCAAATTGGCAAAAGATACGCAAATTTTTGTCGCTGGCGGGCAAACCAGCCCCTTGGCGATAAATCCTCTAAAAAAACTTGAAGGGATATCGGTTAATGAACACATAGAAAACACCTTGGCCTGTTTTAAGGCTGTTCTTCCAGTTTCATGCGGTTCATTGCCGTCACTTTTAAGCGAGGCTATGGAAAGAATATACGAGAAATATCCTGACCGAAACAAACCTCCGGTCATGTCGGACCTCATAGCTGTGGTTCAGGATGTACTGGAATCAAAGGGATATTCAGCAAATACCCGTTCAGATATGCAAACCGTCATCGAGGTAAGACTAGGTGTTCTTACTCAATTGCTTATAGGTGAAGTGTTCCGGCATAGAAACGGACTTGATATAGAAGAATTAATGAAACACCCTGGTATTATTGAGCTGGACAAATTGACCACAGAAAAGAAATGCCTGCTAACGCTATTCATATTCAATTTAATAAGGACAATTCTTAAAACTTCACCAAATTATAAGGGCCCTTTGAGGTATGCAATCATTATCGAAGAAGCCCATAATATCTTTGGCTCTTCAACTAATTCGGTCGCATCTGAGCAAATCGCCGACCCAAAATCTCAACTATCCGATTTTCTTTACCAAATGATGGTCGAGCTAAGAGCCCTGGGAGTAGCCATAATACTAAGTGACCAGCATCCATCAGCTCTTGATTCGGGTGCACTCAAAACACCGGCCTCTAAATTAGCTTTCCTGCAGGTTCATAATGAAGACAGGGAACAACTGGGCAGCAGTATGCTTTTTGACGGCATTCAGATGCAGGATATAGCCAGGCTTGAACCAGGCCACGCATTTTTCTTTACGCAGGGATATCACTATCCTCAGAAAATAAAAACTATAAATTTGCACGAAAAGTTAGATATCTCAACTATTCTTGATGACACCCAGTTATGCAAAATCATATTAGATCAGAAATGGTTTAAAGAAGCCCAAATCAGAAAAATATCAGATGAATTGGATCAGTTCAAAGATCATATGGACAGCTTTGACGAAAAAAGATCTGCTACAATTGCCCAAATCAAAAAACTAATAACACAAAGAGAAAAAATCGCAAAATTAGCAAAAACACAAGCAACGAGTGAAGGATTAAACACTATTATTAAAAAACTGCGTGTAATCAAAAATAAACTCTGTGCCAACTACCAGGAATTAGTCAAACACACAGAAAAAAAATTCAGGCATCTTCTTGATGCCGATCTACTACCAGATGAGGCATTAGGTGAATATGCCGAAAGCTTGTTCAATCGCTTCGATAAGACCATGAAACCATGTACCGAAAAACTAATCTCTTTTATCAGTATAGGCATTAAAAAATCTATCAGACTCAAATTTAAGGAGCAATCAAATGGCTAATAAATCAGATTTACCGACTCACAACGAAGTTGAGGAGACTGTGGAAGATTTCGACAATCAGATGGATGAAAAAGAAGAAGAACTTGAAGTACTGACCGAAGACACCGAGACCGTTCGCGATGTGCATGAACAGCTCGATCTTGAGACAACTGCCGAGGGTACGGAACAACTGGAGTCACTGGTAGATGCAGCTGAAGATGAAACTGTAGAAATATTTGATCAGGAAGATAACGACCTTGAGGGTATTCAGGAAGAAACACAGGATTATGCAAATGAAATTGACGACCGGCATGATTCTGCTCAGTCTGATCTCGAGAAGTTATCAGATGCAAGCAGCCAGATACGTACAACAGAAACGATAAACGAGCTTGCCAATGCCAAAGCATCGGTACTGGAAGAGATGGATTTTTTGAAAGACAACAACCAGCGAGCAGAAGATGCAAAAGCAGAAAGTGAGCAGGTACAGCAGGACCTGCAAAGCAGAATAAATTCTGGAAGGAGATCGTAATATGTCAATATACAAATCAGATGCAGACAGGATCGCAGCTCCGGATATTGAAGAGTATATGCCGGCAGCTAAACGCCATATTGATGAAACTCTCAGGGCTACCAGGCAACTGCCAAAGGTAGACGAAGACGGTTTTTCTGAATGCCCATTGGCCGAGCAGCTTTATGCCAAAAAAGAAGAAGCTGTAACAGGAGCTGAACACTGCCTTCAGAAATTCTACGAATATAGAGATTGGATAGATGAACAATTGGAGAAATGCCAAGAAAATCTTTCTGTTATTTCGTCCGGCAAAGGATCTCTTAATACCGAAAGTCCACATGACAGGTTATCTGAAGCCGAAGTGCAACAGGAGGCTTTTATAAAAAGACTTGAAAATCTTGCTGAGCAAATCGATGAAGCTTGTGAGCAGCTAAATGAAGCGATAAGAGAAGCTTCCAAGAAAGAGTATCCCGGTGGAAATCCGAGAAAATCTCCACAAGATGATTCGGACTCGTACGAAAGAAATATAGGTCGGGATTTACTGGTTGATGATGAGCTCAAAGATATTATTGAAATGGGACCTTCAAGTGAAGATTAATCCAAAGAGTAAATTATGAAGACTACATTTAACGAAAAAGAAAATTTGTCGACAGATACACTTCTTATAGGTAGCGGTGGTATAAATCCGGGCATTTTTACATATTGCACAGAGTCAGGAGAAGTCAGGAAAATCCTGGAACTGTCTCTTGGTAACAGTATCTATTCGATAGAGGCAAGTAAAGACAAGCATACCATTGTTGCAGGAACCAAATCCGGCCTGCTCTATCGGCTCATACGGAGCAGCCAGGATGGTACTGAATATCATATTGACAAATTTATTCAGGGTTGCTCCATACTCTCAGTATGCATGCTGGACAATTATACTATAGCGACCAGCGACATTTCAGGCAGGACTCTTTTATGGCGTCCGGATATTTCCAGAAACCCTCAAAAGCTTCCCACGGAAAATAATATTATTGTTTGTTCGTTATTCAAAGCAGCCAAAGACCGACTTGCCGGCATAACTAAAAATGGAAAGCTGTTATTGTGGGATATAAACAGCAGCGACATTATTGATACTTTACCAATTCCCAAACCGCCTTCAATGGCAGCTTTGATCAGACCTCTATGGTGGGCGAAAGCTGGTTGCTGGCTATGGCCTGGAACTGATGGGGTAATTGTATTGTTTGATCCTTGCGGAAATAAAATACATAAGTTTCCTGCTCATCATTTGGGTTTTTATGCTATCTGTCTTTGCGAAGATAACATCGTATCGGCCGGGCACAAAGATGGTAGCCTTAAATTATGGCAGTCCGGAAATAACGAACCTGTCGCAATTTTTGATATCCCCAAAGGAATTATCTCTGCCGTTTGCTGGCCGAAAGACAACTCGATGAAAATTCTGTTAGCAAAAGAGACCGGCGAATCTGAAGTTTATACTTACAAACAGCGGCAACTTGAATTTTCACATACAATTCCGGTAAGAAACTGCAGGAGCTTTGCAGCTGTGGATTTAGAAGCTATCAAAAACAGGCGGCAGCAAAGAATCAAAAAGGAAGCTGAAAAGCTCTGCCTTAAGATCACAGAGCACATAGCAAACCGCGAATATGACCAGCTCGATAAACTTTATGAGAAAGTCGAAGCTCTCGGATTTGAAAAGGCAAGCCTTTTCTTAAAGGCCAAGGAGGCCCGTGAAAAGACTGATATAGTCTCAGAGATTAATGCTCATGTCAAGCTGAGCAAAATATCAGAAGTTTCTCCAGAAACCTTGCCAAAGGTTTTTGAAAGGTACGCAGAGCTTCTTAAAAAGACATGGTCCCTGCAGCAGGCTTTATCAATATATACACAGCTGAGTAAAATTTATGGCCAAAGAAAATATCAAAAGGATATTCGCCGTCTCACTAATTATGTACAGATAATGCAAAATAAGCAATATGTCATAGAACCGGACATCGCCCCCATAATTTTAGCGAAAGCAAAAAATCTTTTTAACCAGCCTCTTACGGGTAAAGTTGTAATCCGAAAAATAAGTTCTGCCCGATTAAACAGCAGAATAGTTTTCAGGGAGTTTGCTGATTCCTATAAAAAACTCGATATTCAAAACACTGCTTCACCAGCTCCTGAAGTTATAGAGCAAATCCAATGGCTTTTAGAAGATCAGGGCACTTTGAGCGATGTCGTTCTATTCAGTGACAGTTCAAATAATCAATTAAACGGCGTGGAATTGTGCCTCAGGTTTATCAACAGTGGCATCGAAACAACTGCTATGACTTCGATTGTGTTGGATTTTGGAAAGCTGTCCTATGACTTTCGGGAAATTGACGAAAAAATAAGACTTATCGAAGATACACCAGATGCGATCGGACTTTTCAGATCAGTTCACGAAAGAATCAACTTTGTTGTACGGCAGCTAATAACAAAAAAACTGGCCCAAAAGAAAGCCTTAATGAGGAGCTACTGAAAATGCAAAATTCATTAACCAAAATCAGAGAAAACGTCCCGGCTGTTAACGACTATAATCAACTGTCCCTGATTGAACTGACTTCCAGAATCGCACAGTCGGGCGACAAAAAAGCTCTTACCGAACTGCATCAAAACAGAGACCTTTTCAGGTTTAAAGATTCAAGGGCACTTGTCATAGTTGATTTTCTTGTAAAACTCAAAAATCAGCCTCAGTCCAGAAGATGGTGTAACAATAACCAGATAATCCTCGAGAAGGCGTTTGATCTTACATTGTCAAAATTCCTCAATATCCCGGATAAGAACTCCAATTCTTCGGATAAACCTGAAACTAACGGCCCTGACTGCCGCTATTATTACAAGGCATATAACGGCCGTGTTTTATCAGATATACAGTCAAAAAACCTGTCAGATGAACTGGAGATAGAGTTTATGGCGGCCAAATTACTGCAGAATCTTGTTTTCAGGCATTTCTACCTGTCCTGTCTGGAGTGCAGACGCGTAGAGCAAAAGTTTATTCGAAGAATCTGTTATCAGTACAACAGCCAGAATTTGTATTT
Organism: Phycisphaerae bacterium; assembly: GCA_016782755.1. Classification (GTDB taxonomy): domain Bacteria; phylum Planctomycetota; class Phycisphaerae; order Sedimentisphaerales; family Anaerobacaceae; genus BS750m-G65. The sequence goes on from JADHXY010000018.1 coordinate 12,352, forward strand.
GTGGATACCTTGTGCGATGACTTCAAAGATGTTCAAAAAGTGGTTCAATCAGAATATTACCAACGGCTGCGGCCAGCAGGACATCCAGGAACTGATAGACAGTTCACTTTTTAGCGGAAAACTAATCACACTACAGAGCCTTGATAGCATTGCAAAGCAAAATATTGAAGCAGACGTGTTTCCCGCACTGATAAAAGAACAGATAACAACAGATGGATTGGCCCGAACGGTAGCTGATGAAAAGGCAGATAACATTGATTACCAGAGACCGGCAATAAAAAGTCTTGGTAGAGCAATCTTAAAGAAACTGATACTGAGAATATTCACCTCCCTTGCTGAGAGCACAAACGACTATCAAAGTATCCTGAGCGATTTTGGCTTGAGTAAAGCGACGTTCAGCAGATTTGCGGGCACAAGGTGGACTAATAACAATGGCAGCCAAAAGCAGGTCTCAATTCCTGATCTCTGGAAAAACACCGCCCAAATTCTGGCACATCATCCCGACTTTACTGAGGCCGTCAAAAAAGCTGGCCTCTGGAAAAATGTGTGCTTAGCCGCAGAAAATATAAATTAGGAGCTTATCGTGAACAGAGAACTTTTCTTTATACCGATACTACAAAAAGCCCTCAATGCCGACAATACAATGACGGCATTGAAAGAGGCCTTTTGTGAGATTAACCGCTTGGGCAAAGAGGATAAATACAGGCAGGGTTTTGACAACTTTCGACTCTTCCTGGAAGAATTTTGTAGCCATGACAATTTCCTCAGGGCCGAGCGATCTGAGGATTTAAAAAGCTATCCACAAATACTCTCAATCGCAAATCAGGGCCTTGACCGCAAACTTATCATCTTCAGGAACAATAGAATGCTCGAGACCTTAACTTTGAATAAAAAATCCAACTACAGAATCGGCAAAATCATAGCCGGGACATATACAGTAAAACTTTCAACGGGGAGAGTGTTATGGGAAGGCAGGCTTACTGAAAATGACCTGCTGATTGAAATGGACGGCAAGGATGAGAACATCAGATTAGCGGCAGATTCAGAAAAATCTCAACCTGTACCACCAAGATCAATCAAACTTTTGGATGGCATGGTAATCCTTAGAATCTTTGCGGGTTTTAAAGCAGGAACATTGCAAATTGAGTTGAAATGATTTCAATATGGAAAATAAAAAAAACAGAAAAATCGGGAAAGCCAAGACGGTGCTTATCTCACAGCAGTCAACTGATTTAGTGGCAATCTCTGAGATTATCGCTAAAGCTTCATATAAAACTGGCGTTCCCCGCATCAGATTCACAGGCTCTGTGATTTTCAGCGATAAAACCCAAAAGCATATCCAAAACAATATCCTGCCGCTGACAGATACAATCATACAGACCCTTGGACTACCAGAGCCTTGCTATGAAATATCTGCTGTTAATCCTGATATCGCCTCACAGCTCGATACTGCTGTTAATGTAAGTGGGTTTTCGGCGGATTTATCTGTGTTTATGGCCATGTTGTCTGCGGCACTCCATATTCCTGTAACTGCAAATACCCTCTTTACGGGCCATATTTCCTCAGCTGATGGCGATATCGGGCCGGTAGCATCTGTAGAAGCCAAGATGTCGACAGCAGCAGAAGATAATACTATATCAAAATTCATCTATCCTCAAAGTAATCTGATTGAGCAATGCTTTGATCGGGATACGCTTTGCATCATTCCGGTTACTACTATCTCAGAATTAATAGAGGCCGTTTTTGAAAAAGAAGATGTCATTATCAGTTCACTTAAAAACGGTTTTTTCTTAATAGATTCAAATACAGAGCAACTCGGGGATTGTATAAAAAGCAGTTCACATTACCTTACTGCTGATAACAGGAATCATTTCTGGCGGATTATAAGGCGGAACCTTATGACATCAAAAACATCCGAGGCCAAAGAAATGCTGAGTTGTTTTGCCATGTTTTACATCAAACAAAAATGTTATCCCGAATACTTCGGAGACAAGCTCTTTTCCATTATCTGCGGGACGCCGCCAGTAGTTAGAAGACAAAGGGAATTCTTCCCATTGCTTGATATAGGCCTGTGTATCAAACTGGCTGGTTTTGCGAAGAAAAGCGACTATGATGATGTTTTCAAGCTTTTCGATGCCGTCAAAGCAAAGACACACAGAGATTTAATTTCACAGGATACCAGCCTCCAATCTTCTAACAATCAATCCCGGCAGCAAAGCTTTAATATCTTCGACAAAGTAATAGCAGAGATTGATGAACTTGCTATAGCTCAAAACTTTGGCTGTAAAATTGATTCAGCAAGAGCATCTTTTATTCTGGACTCTGTGATAGTGGAAAATCATCAAGAGTTCCTGGAAACGATAACGGCTTTCTATATTCATCTTCGATGCTATCAGGCAACTGACCGGATCGAATCGATAGATCAAAAGCAAAGTCAAAGCCAGGCTATTGAGCTTGCCCAAAACACTTTCTCCAATGACGGTGGCATAGAAACTGCCCTCCAAAGAGCAAAGGATGGCACCGCTGGCGGGATGAGAAAAATATTTGATGAGATGACCGACTTCTACAAACAAGACCGTCGTCGAAAGTACATAATTGCAGTTTTTAGACAGTCCGTAGATAACCTCAGCTGGTCAGAGAAAGTAGAGTTTATGCGATGTGCGATGGAAAGGCTTGCAAATTATCTACCTTTGGAACTGAAAAACGAACCGGCTGAGCGGTTCGCCCGGGATTATGAAGCTATCGCTCTGGGCTATGTAAATAGTATGGAAAAATTTAACCAGTTGATAAAAAGATTTTAAAAAGAAAGGAAACTATCATGGCACTAATAGATTCACTTATGGCAGAGCTGGATGAAAGAACTATCGCAAGCCGGATAGGCATTGTCCACGACGAGGCCCGGATGCAGTATCAGCTCAATTCAAATACTGTTCAGGATTTCAGGCAGTTTAGTAAAATCATTACCGATTACTATAACTATCATTATACCCAATGTGTCGGCAGAGGAGGCAGACTTGCTTCAAGCGAGGCTTACGGCAGAGCAAAAGAGTTGCTGGAAAGAGAGTACCGCAAAAGATCTGGTGATATAGCTTCAGCTTGCCAGGATGCACTGGATGGGACGAACGGAGGTATGCGAGGTGTACTTGATATTATTGCGGATGGCCTTAAGGCCGAAGTCTTTGAACGTTACGTGGCAGATGTGTTTGACAGGTATATAGCTCCCAACAGCTGGGACCAGCAGGTCGAGATCATAAGGCAGTTTATAGCGTACAGCGGTAATACACTGTCATCTTCGATTGACGCAAACAATCCTCAGAAATATGCCAGAGATTACAGCATCCTTATAAGATCTTACACCGAGGGGCTTCAGAGAACTTCAGCAATGTTTAGAAGATTATAGAAAGAAATGCAGATGAGTAAGCTTGACGGATTATTGGAATATATAAGTCCTCAGAGAACGATTGAGCAGACTTACAATTTGGCCAACGAGGCGGTAGGCAGCTTCCAATATAATAAAGCCAGAATAGAAACCTGGGAGGAATTTAAGTTGTGTATAGCAAAATTCTTCAAACACATTAATGAAAAGGTATTGAACTTAAAAGAACCTCTCAATATACCGCTTACCGAATGTTGGAAATTTTGCATAAGGCCCCTAAGTAAAATCTACGGGAGCAATGGCGACATCGCTGCATTTACCATAGCCAATACAGGCAATGAAGGAGGTCTATATGCGGTACTCAAGGCCTTTGCAATGCAGCGAGCTGAGGAATACACCAAAAATGAGATTTCAGCTAAGGTTTCTTTCTACTGGCATAGTCTATCGGCATCTGAGAAACTTTCGGCTGCGGATGAGTACCTTTCAAAATACAGGAAAGTTATTCCGTCAGAGCTTCTGGAGTCCAACGGAGCAATTCTGAAATGCACCTTCTGCAAAGTACTCCAGCAGCACCCGTTTATAATACAGAAACTTCAACAAACAGGGCGTTAAACTATGGGAGAATATGAAAAACATCTACTTGCCCAGGCCGGACCGTTTATGCTGGCTTCTCAGGCAAGACAGATAATCCAGACAGAATTGCCCAAGGGCTGCAACCCTGAAATCTGGCCTGATCCTGTGGCATTAGAGCCACCCTATACTCCCATCGTCATCAACAAACAATCACAGTTACAAAGCCTTGAAAATATAATTACCTACGAGCCCAAGCCATCTGCTGAAGATATTGTCCGGTTAAAGGTATGGATATCACCGCAACAGCCGTTTAATTGGCAACGGGCGGAGCTTTTCTTAAAACAACTTTCCTGCTTAAAAAACAGAGCAGGCCTGGAGATCATTGGCAACCAGGTATCAATCTGTCTAAACCTTCTCTGCTCAAAAGAAGATGCTGCCATAATAGAGGCTTCGTTTTCCGGCAAAATGCAAAATTGTAAGCTAAGCCTCGTCGATCAGGATATTTTCTCAGATATAAGTTTAGGTGACTGGTCAAACATACAGTTCTTTGATTATTTCCCGCCGGATTCGTATTTTCATCTTCTAACCAGGCCGGATGAGCTCATAAATTCGCCATTTGAAAGTCTTATCAGCAGTATATCCCATATCCCACCGGAAGGACTCGGCATGTGCCAGGTACTTTTCCAGCCGTCCAGACCTGAGAATAACTGGCATCGCAACGTCCAGATATTGACGGATATGGAATACCTAATAGGCCAGATTAATAACTTAGGTGTACTTGCCAGGTATGCCCAGCAATCACCATCGGCAGACCTTCACAATATGGCAAGCAGAATGGAATCAAAGGCCCATAATGACAAGCCTTTTTTTGCGGCATCGTTTCGGGTCGCAGTACTTGGCACAGAAAATAATCCACAGCACTTAAAACAGCTTTCTGTTTTTGCTGGTCTGTTCCAATATGGAGGCAAGGCCCTAGACTTTCTTAGCGACCTTGACTATAAAAATAAAATTTCTGTTTATCAGATAAAGGATATGTTCACTCTTGGGCTGACCTTTCGAAATGGTTTTTTGGTTAATTCTTCAGAGCTTGTCGGACTTGTTCATGTACCTCCTGCTGATATATTTGAAAACTACCAGATTGCTTTCGACATGTTGGAACCTTTATCCAGAGAGCAGATCGATTTAAGCTGTGGTACTCTGATCGGCCATGCATCCATAGCAAACCGCAAAGAACCTATCTGCATACCGGATAAGATGAGATCAAAGCACATCCATACCATAGGCAGGCCAGGCATGGGCAAATCACTTCTTGAAAAAAATATGATACTAAGCGATATCGCAAACGGTTTTGGCGTAGCCGTATTTGATCCGCATGGGGATATGGCAGAGGATCTGCTCGAATTTATACCCAAAGAAAAGATTGGTAAAGTAATTTATTTTAACCCGGCAGATCCTGACTGGGTGCCTATCTGGAACCCGATGTATCCTATAGCAGGTCAGGATATTGGAAGAACTACAGACGATCTTATTGGGGTTTTGAAAAGCTTTGTTACAGGCTGGGGGGACAGGATGGAGCATCTGCTTCGCCATGGGATATTCGGCCTAAAACATATTACAGGTACCTCTCTCTTAGATGTATACGAACTCTTACAGAAAAACTCAGCGGTAAGTGAAATTAACAGAAAAATGATTCTTGAAGTCATAAACAGCGAGGTAGCCAGACAGTTTTGGATAAATGATTTCTCAAAATACACGGCAGCCGACCTCGGTCCGCCCAAGCACAAGCTCAGCAAACTACTTGTCGGCGGCACGGTCGCTCTTATGCTGTCCCAGCAGCACAGTTTTATTGATTTTACACGTATAATGAATGAGGGGTACATATTCATCGCCAATCTTTCAGGGCTGGGCTCTGAGGTACTTGAGATACTAGGCGGATTTCTGCTGGCAATAATGCACATGACCGCTCTTGGCCGAAGTGAAATACCGGCAGAAAAAAGAAGACCTTTCTATATCTATCTCGATGAGGCCCATAGATTTGTCACCGATTCCATGGAAGATATCATAGCGGAGACCAGAAAATACAATGTCGGCCTTACCTTGGCCCATCAGTATTTAAAACAATTCAAAATAGAAAAAATTGATGCCCTTGCAAGTACAGGAACAACCATAGTTTTCAATGTAGATACGAAAGATGCATCCTATCTATTGAAAGATTTTCAGGAAAAAGTTCAGATCAAAGATTTCCAAAACCTTGGTGTCGGCGAAGCACTTGTAAGAATTGCAAGTAAAATAACCAAGATCAAAACACCAGGTCCGACCAAGGCTCCTCAACCCAACTATAAGCAGCAAATTATCGACAACTCAAGACGACTCTACTACAGACCTGTTGAAGATGTACGCAAGATGATTGCAAAAAGGATGGACAGGGCCTCGCATCCATTTACGCCTCTGACAGATAATGACCCAAAAGAAATCACTAATAAAGCAAAAAAAAGGACTTATGATGAGTTCACAGCCCTCTGAAAATCCCCAGGATATAATTGAGTCGATAATCAAAAAACTCGACGAAACAGTTCTAAAGAAAGCAATCGATGAGCCAATAGATACAGCAGCAAAAAACTTTAAGTATAACTGTCAGAAAAAGCAAAACCCCATGCAATTACAGGATATATTGTCAGATTTTGTAAAACACATTTATCGGGATGGAACGAACACAGCATTTGCACCTGACGATACTTTAGCTCATACAATATCTTTGCTGGACAGATACTATCAGGGCAATTACTCAAATGGCTATACCGCTGCGATACTTGATGCAATCAATGGCGGACCAGATGATGTGAAAATAGTTCTGCACCGAATAGCCGAAATTATAAAAACTGTAGAAAGAGAAAGATATATCAGTGGTATTTTCAAGAGCAGTATAGACATAAGCGACTGGCATCTTAGATGCAGGATAGTCAAATATTTGCTTAGCAAATACAAATCCCACCTGACACCAGCCCTCTACAAGTGCCATCCCTCACAGTTGGTGGATGAAATCCCTTATATTTTGAGTATTATTATCAGCAGCACTTCCACTTTACAACAAGCCATAGATTTGTTGTAAAAATATACCTGCCCTGAAACTTATCCGCAATTCTGTCCGCTATTTCTTTGAGAACAGAGAAATAGCGGATTTTAAATAAAGGAGCAGGTTCAATGTCAAAACTAAATACTGCTGAAAAGACAAAACTATTCAAGAGCTTTTTTACGGGCCTTGAAAACGTCTACGGCACATACGACCTGGAATCTGGCAAAGTCAGGCAGATCAAAGAGCCAGTAACGGACAAAGTCATCCTGACACACCTAAAAGGCGATCAGCCTTATGGTGTTTATCTTCTGACTGGCGATAAAACAAAAACTTTGGCTGTGGATTTCGATGAAAATGAATTGACGTTGCCTATAGCCTTTGTCGCAGGTGCCAAACGCTATGGTATGTTCTCATATATCGAACGCAGCAAATCCAAGGGTTTTCATGTCTGGCTGTTCTTTGAAGAGCCTGTAGTGGCTAAGAAAGCAAGAGTTGTCGCAAGGAAGATCCTTACTGATATGGGCAGGCCTGAAACTGAAATATTCCCCAAACAGGACTGCCTTAATAATCTCTCATATGGTAATTTCATAAATGCACCTCTATTCGGCAAACTTGTGCCCAAAGGTAGAACCGTATTTGTAGAACCAGGCGAACCTGTAAAGGTCTGTGACAATCAGTGGGAGCTTCTTCAAAGAGTTCAAAAGGTGCCGCCAATACGTCTTGATGCCATAATCCAAAGCTGCAATCTTGATATAAGCAAAAATCCCGTCTATAGAAAACCCGAAGATACAGGAAAGCATGTATTGGAATCCACCTTTGGCCTGCCACCTTGTGCCAGAAAGATACTCACCCAAGGTGTTACATTCGCTCAGAGGGTCTGTACATTCCGCCTGGCGGTTCATCTTAAAAAGACAGGCCTTCCACTGGATCTGACTATAGAGACCCTCAAAAGCTGGGCACAGAAAAATAAACCCACAGAAGGCAAACGCATAATCACCGACAAGGAAATCGAATCCCAGGCAGAGTATGCCTACAAAAATGATTACAAAGGCTGCGGATGCGAAGAGCCGGTAATCGCAGCGTTCTGTGATGAGAATTGTCCATTGGCTTCACATAAAAACGGAGAATAGCCTGATGAAAGCAAAAATTGATAAAAACAATCATGACCTTGCCACTGAAGTACTCAATAGCAGATACGTAATGAAAGATGCAAGTGGCAATATTATCGAAACCCCAGATCAGATGTACTGTCGCGTGGCAAAGTTTATTGCCCAGGTAGATAAAAAATATGGTGCTTCGGATTCTAAGATTAACGAATTAGCTAAGAAGTTCTACAAGCTTATGGCAAATGGTCTATTTCTTCCAAACAGCCCCACATTGATGAATGCCGCGCGAGAAAATGCCATGCTGAGTGCCTGCTTTGTAATCCCTGTCGGCGATAGTATTGCTGACATCTTTGAAGCAGTTCGAGTAACAGCACTTGTGCAAAAGGGAGGCGGCGGAACTGGCTTCACGTTCGACAGACTCAGACCTACAGGAGATATAGTGTCTTCGAGTGGCGGCACCACTTCGGGACCGATTAGTTTCTGGAAAGTTATTGCTGAAACCACCAACGCAATTCAACAGGGAGCACACAGAAGAGGTGCGAATATGGCCATGATGAGCGTAGAACACCCGGACATCTTAAAGTTTATCAATGCCAAACAGCAAAAAGATGCCTTCAACAACTTTAACATATCAGTCAAAGTTACAAATAGTTTTATGGAGACCTTACGAAGCACTCCTGAGAGAACACATGTTGTTACCAATCCACGAGACAAGAAACGCTATATAATTCCCAAAGACATCATTCTGAGTTCGTATACCATCCAGAATTTGAGAGAAGCAGGAACAAATACTGATAATTGCTTTACCACCAGAGATATCTGGAACCTGATTGTCAAAAACGCTCACGCAACTGGCGAACCAGGTCTCTGTTTTATTGACAGGGTAAATAAAGATAATCCAACGCCCGCTCTCGGAAAAATAGATGCTACTAACCCTTGCGGTGAACAGCCTCTATTAGATTTTGAGGCCTGTAATCTCGGCTCGTTAAACGTTTCGCAATGTGTTCTGCCCGACAGTAGTGATCTGAACTGGACAAAACTTGCTGGGGCAACAGAACTTGCTGTCAGATTTTTGGATAATGTCATTGATGCCGCCAACTACTGGCCAGTTGAAAAAATAAAACAGATGACACTCGGTAACCGCAAAATAGGCCTTGGTATTATGGGCCTTAATGATGCCTTTATCCTTCTTGGCATAAGATACGACAGCAACGAAGCCGTTGTGTTTGCCCGAAAGCTGGGCAAATTCATCAATGAACATGCCCATAACGCAAGCCAGAAACTGGCTGAAGAGAAAGGATCTTTTCCTAACTGGAAAGAAAGCACTTGGGACACTAAATACAATCGCCCGATGAGAAATGCCACCTGTACCACAATAGCACCTACAGGCAGTATAAGTATCATTGCAAAATGCTCAAGTGGAATAGAGCCGGTATTCAGCTTCGCTTACAAACGTAGAGCCTTAGACGGAAAAGAGTTTGTCCAGATTCATCCATTGCTTGAAAAACTTGGTAAAGAACAAGGCTGGATGAGTGATAAGCTAAAGATAAGGTTGTTGGCCGGAGAAGATATAAGACAGATTCCTGATATTCCCAAAGATCTGGCTGACGTTTTGGTAACAGCTCATCAGGTTGCCCCTGAATGGCATGTAAAAATTCAGGCAGCATTCCAGGAAAATGTAGATAACGCCGTTTCAAAAACGGTAAACCTGCCACATGATGCGACCGTTGAAGATATTGATAAAATACTTCGACTTGCCTATGACCTCGAAACTAAAGGAATTACGGTTTATCGCGACAGATGCCGTGAAAAACAGGTAATATCAGCGGTCAATGAAATACCAGATTCCCCTGTGCCCACAAGTTCGCCTCGAGCCCGCCCAAGGAAAACTACCGGTACTACAATAAAGGCAAAGACAGGCTGCGGTAGCCTGTTTGTTACTCTCAACAAAGATGACAAAGGCCTTTTTGAGATATTCACCAATCTTGGCAAAGCTGGTGGATGCCCCTCGCAGAGCGAAGCGACTGCAAGGATACTTTCAATTGCTCTTCGAAGTGGGGTAGAACCTGAAATTCTCATTGAGCAACTTAAAGGGATCAGATGTCTGTCAACCGTGGCTCGTAGAAAGTCAAACAGTGAAATCAATGTTCTCTCTTGCCCCGATGCGATTGCCAGAGCCCTGGAAGAAGCCCTTGGAAACGATTTTGTATCAGTGTCAGAAGCATTTATGCGAAAATGCCCTGAATGTAATTCTCAATTACGCAGAGAAGCGGGATGTAATGTTTGCGACAACTGCGGATTTAGCAAGTGCGGATAAAGAGAGGCCCAAAATGAGCATGAAATTTAAGAGAGCTAATGGCCGGGTAGTTTACTTACCTACAAATATTAACTGTAACAAATTTCGCACAGTAACAGGGGATGATGATTTTTTTGAGAAGGTAGAGTGCCTGGCCCGAAAGACAAAAGCTGAATGTAAAACATGTAGTTTAAACAAGGCCGGGAATAGTGGCTATTTGAATAAATAAGGATAATGGAATTGGTAAAATCGATGTTGAGTTCAAACGAAAACAATGGATATTTACTAAAAACACCCACCGTATTACCGGATGGCCAAGGCGGGTTTACTCCCTGTCCGCCACTTCTCACTGAAAAAGAGCTAATCCATCTGCTTCGTATACCAGAAATCAGCAAAGCCAAGGACCACCACAATGTAATTGCTCACCTCAAGCGTGTCCATGATTTGCCATGTATCCATATATGTCGCCAACCCTTATATCCGCTTGAGGCAATAAGCCAATGGATTCGAGATAGACTGGAAAAAGAAATAAGTTGATTTTTTGTTGCACATTTCTGCCGTTATGCGCTATGCTATGGCTGGATCGGTTTTACCAGTTATAGCTCGACAGAAAGGAGATGAATTTATGAGCAAACAGCTGGTAAAGCTAAGAACAAGGACTTCACGTGATGGCCGAAAGTTTACATATTTTCTTGATTATCAGGATGAAAATGGCCAGAGACAAAGGATTGCATTAGGCCATGCTAACAAGCGTAACGCACAAAGACAACGTGATCAGAAAGAACGCGAAGTAAGCATGGGAATTGTCGAGCCGGCTTCAATGAAACTTAGCAAGTTTCTGGAAGACAGTTTGGCGAGGACAGGAAAGCAAATTAGAGAAAGCACAAAAGTGGGATATAGATTTGCAATGAGAGATTTTATTGGTGTAGTTGGTGATATTGACTACAAACGCATCACGCACAAGCATGGTGAGGTCTTTATCCAGAGTTGTCTGGACGTCGAAAATAGTCCAGCCACCGTGGCTAAAAAGCTGCGTGAGCTTAAAAGACTTTTCCAATTAGCAGTGCAGCGTAGTCAACTTGAGGGCAACCCTCTAAAAAACATCCGATCACCAAAGGTACCCAAAAAAAAGATCAGGGTCTATACCCCAAGTGAGTGCGAACGTATTCTGAAAACTGCCCGTGAAATCCAGAAAGATTCTGTGCTGCAGTGGGATTTACTAATTACCATTGCATTAACAACAGCCATGCGAAAAAGTGAATTACTGAATACCGTTTGGAGCGACATTGATTTCGAGAACAAGGCAATAGAAGTTAGTTCGAAGAAAGAGACCAAAGAAACCTGGGAATGGTACGTTAAGGATACCGACCATAGAACACTGCCTTTAACCGAGCAGACTATTGTACTGCTGGCGGATATTCAGACCAAACGCCCAGAAGGTTATCCTTATGTTTTCCTGCCTCCCGAACGCTATGACCATATTCAACAGCTTCGCAGGCAAGGCAAATGGACACTTACTTCAGCCAGAATCAAGGTTGTCAATAATTTCACACGTCTGTTCAAGCAGATTTTGCAGAGAGCTGGTGTCAAAAGTGGTCAATTCCATGATTTGAGAAGGACTGCCTTGAGTATGCTACTTGCCAAAGGCTTGAGCAAATATGATTTGATGGTTATCGCAGGTCATGCAAAATTCGAGACGACCCAACAGTTCTATCTGGCAGTAGAAGACAAATTGGTCGACCGTGCAAGAGTCGCAACCTCAGAAGGCTTCGGTGAAATTTTGGCACGCATTTGGCACGCACCCTGTTTCGAGGGCCAAAACGAGAAAGGCCAGCAAACATAAATGCTTACTGGCCAATCACTTACGCAACGAGGCCGAAGGGACTCGAACCCTCAACCTTCGGATCGACAGTCTGATAGTCGTGTTTGTAAGTGCTTGTCAATAAACGATTAATAACGGTGAAATAAAGACTTATGAATCTGACCGAGACC
>JADHXY010000121.1 GCA_016782755.1 Phycisphaerae bacterium
CATCATCATACCACCAACCTTACCATCAAACGAGTACCCGGCAATATGAGCAGTACCAATATCCACCGCCCGTAAAAGACCCTCATCTATACCCGGCTCATCCTCCCACACATCCAGTACACACCCGCCGAACCTGCCAGCACTAATCGCATTTTTCAAACAACCCGTCTCTACAACCCCCCCCCGCGAACTATTAATAAAAACATTGCCCCTTTTTAACTTCGAAAAAAATTCCCCACCCGCCATATGATAAGTCTTATCAATCCCCTCATAAGTCAATGGAACATGCATCGTAACAAAATCACATCTGTAAACTTCCTCAATACCCCGATATTTTGCTTCGCCTGTCTGCCTCTTCAAAGGCGGATCGTTGAGCACAACTTCCATCCCAAGTGCCCTTGCCTTGCTCTCGACCCTGCTGCCGACGTTGCCTACGCCGATAATCCCGATACTCGCTCCCTCAAGCTCGATAGCCTTCTTCGCTCCAACCTCTAATATCGCAGCCGCCACATACTCCGCCACCGAATTAGCATTTGATCCCGGTGCCGATGCAAAGCCTATTCCCCTTGATTCGAGGTAGTCGTGGTCTATATGGTCAACGCCTATCGTAGTTGTACCAACAAACTTTACACTGTTGGTTTCGAGAAGCTCGCGGTTAACCTTTGTTACACTTCGTACCAAAACCACATCAGCATCACGGACAAGGTCGGCTGAAATCTCCCGACCCTCGGCAAGGACAACCTCACCTAAAGAGGAGAAACATTCCTTAACATAGGGTATATTCGTATCTGCTATTATCTTCAAAAAACAACCCACAAAAAAAGAATTATACTTTTACTTTTCTCCATTGTGCTTGCCGTTTTCTATGCGACGGCGGCGAAAAAAATCGCTCAGTAAGAAAGCACATTCTTCTTCGAGCACTCCGCTATCAACCTCAACCCAATGGTTGAGCCTTGTATCCTGAACAATATTATAAAGGCTCTTAACAGCACCAGTCTTCGGGTCGTCACAGCCGTAAACGAGCCTTGCAACCCTGCCAAGCACCAAAGCTCCCGCACACATCGGACACGGCTCCAAAGTAACATATACACTACAATCGTGCAATCTCCAGTTCTCCAACGCAGCCGCAGCCTGTGTAAGGGCTATTATCTCGGCATGGGCAGTGGGGTCGGCAAGCAGCTCCCGCTGATTGTAAGCTTTGGCAACGATTTTGCCCTCATGCACAATCACACAGCCGATAGGGACATCGCCGTTTTCTTCGGCTATCATCGCCTGATCGATGGCTTTTTTCATGAAAAAACGATCCTGCTGGGTCGAAGGTAATTTTTCTTTATTAATTAAATCCATTTTTTCACTTCGCTTTTATATTTTGAATGACCTTTTGATGAGCTTATATGGGAAATCACTCTTGTCCAAGATAAAAATTTGAAAAGTTAATAAAAAGTATCTCCGGTTTTGGTTATATTTGTTTTGTCCAATGAATATTAGCCAAAATTAATCCGGAGATATAGATATGATAAAGGTCGCAAGCATATTTGCACAAGTGCTTTCTTTGATAAATCGCAGAGAATTTTCTCGATCAGTCGCAGAATTAGAAGCTGAAAAAGGTGCCAAAGGCTTTCGCTGCTGGGAACAACTGGTATGTATGCTGTTTTGTCATCTGGCATCGGCTGATTCTCTTCGTGAAATATGCGGCGGTCTTGCAAGTTCTATGGGGATTAATTTTCCTATAATCTGACAAACGCATAATACCCTTCGTAAAGGTCATTCTTGTTCCGATAACGTTTGACTCTTCCAAAATGGAAGTCTGGTTGTTAAGTGGGAAGCAACTCAAAACACAACTACAGTCAGCGTTGTCTGACAACAACCGATAATACACCCCATTTTTGGTGATAGACATGCCTGAAATTTATGCATTTCCAAGGAAGATATAGTTAGATAATACTCCTTAAGCAGAGCAAAAATATCTCCGAAAAACTAATAACAACGATCACTTTTTAAAGGGGTAAACAAATAGTGAAATTGAAGCAAACAATTCTTTTTGTATGTGTAGTACTTATCGTCTGTTGTGCCACTACGATAGCCAAAGCGGATGAACTTACAGATATGAAGGCCAGGCTAAAAGCCTTAGAGCAGGAAAATAGAATGCTCAGGGAAAAGATTGGGGGTATGGAAAGCACCCAGGTAGCAACAATGGCAAAGCTTCAGCAAGAATTAGAGACGGCAAAACTCAAGAAAAAACGCAACGGCTGGATGACGGCTGAATACCAGTTTGACACGCGAGGATTTAATACCATTAACTTTACTGGCGGGGCAAAGCTGCCTGATGGATGGAGTCTGTGGGGTTTCATTGATATAGAGTCAGCCGACAGCGACGAAGGAAGCAGAACAGATGCCCAGGAGTTCTTCACAGAAATAGACTTGAAGAAGGAGCTATACAAGGGGTTCGGAGTTGTTCTCGAATACAACGATGGCGAGACACGTCATAACAGTATAGGCAGACTCGGCGCTAATTATATAGCCCGCTGGGACTGGCTTAAAAAAATGGATTTGAATCTTGGCTTTAAGGCGTTCCCGATAGAAACAGATGGCCATGGCTACCAGGTGAGTTTTTGCTGGGAAAAGAAGTTTCCAAAGTTTTGGGATGGTAAGTTCTCTATGGGTGGATTCTTCGATCTTAATTTCGACAGCGGGCCCAGTGACAATGAAACCAATATGGTACACGAAACCCAGTTCAGGTACAAACTCACAGAGAACCTTGAGGCATTAGTTGAGTACAGATTCAACGGATATAAAGTCGCAAGTCAGGAACAAGGCCTGGGAATTGGAATGAAATATAAATTTTAGACGGAAATTATTTAAGGGAATAAAACGATGAACAAAAAAAACATTATGACAATTGTAGTCATCATTGCTGCCGTTGTTATCGGTTTTGTGGGATTCTCGTTAACTGGGAAAACTCCTCCTGAAAAAAAGATTTTCACCATAGGAATAGCACGCTGGAATTTCGATCCCACCTATAATTGCAATGTTGATGGGTTTAAAGAGGGGCTCGCAGAAAGGGGTTATGTAGAAGGGGAAAATGTAAAGTTTATCATTAAAAGTCCTCAAAGTGATTTAGAAATTCAACGCCAGATCATACAATCTTTTATTGATGAAAAGGTGGACCTTATTTTCTCGATTGCCACACCGGGCACACTAATTGCGAAGAAGATGACCAGCCAGATTCCGATTGTGTTTTCTGTCTGTACCTTTCCGGTAGAGTCCGACATTATCGAATCGCTGGAAAGTTCAGGGAACAATATGGTTGGAACACGCAACTATATTACCGTAGAGAGGCAGTACGATCAATTTGAGAAAATTTATGCCGGCACGAAGGTATTAGCGTTTGTTCATCGTAAGGGCGAGGCCAATTCAGATGCACAGTACCTGGAAATGAAGGCCTTACTTGGGGAAAAAGGGATAGACGTAATTGATATTGGCGCTGTCGATTTAGAGGATATGCGGGCACAGTTGGAATCGGTCATTGAGGGAATAGATTCGATGTTTTTAGCCTGTGACACTCTTATAAACGTTGGCGGGGATGAGTTTGTCATAGAAATTAGTAAAAAATACAAGAAACCCTGTTTTTCCTGCCTCAAAGACAGTGTTCCAAAAGGTGCGTTAACTGGAAATGTGGCAGACTTTTACGCAATTGGAAAACTATCAGGAATAAAAGCAGGACTCATCCTAAAAGGCGCTAATCCATCTTCTCTATTAACCGAATCGCCCGTTGAAGATTATGTGATTATTAATACCAAAACAGCAGAAGAAATAGGAATAGAAATTCCGCAATATATTTTGGATGAAGCCGAGGAGATTGTAAGTGAATAAATAATGTAAAACGTGAGTATAAAATGAAAATAGGCAACAAATTGATTATTGGATTCATGGTCATAGCCTCATTGGTGGGGTTTGTTG
Organism: Phycisphaerae bacterium; assembly: GCA_016782755.1. GTDB lineage: Bacteria > Planctomycetota > Phycisphaerae > Sedimentisphaerales > Anaerobacaceae > BS750m-G65. The sequence continues at coordinate 3,961 of JADHXY010000121.1, forward strand.
GTATTTTCAGTGCAATTTCTCATAACAACATTCAAACCAATAATGAAATTATAACGGAAGTGCTTGAACTTGATATTATCCTTGATGATTCAGTGATTAAATTATTAGCACTGGTTCAGGTTGAAACAGTCGAAGATTACATTAGAGAAAAAACAGACTATGAACAGATAAGAGCAGAATTTGACTTATTATTAAAACAGTTAAATAATGAGCATGCAAAAAAACTTCCGTATTTAGGATTTGATGTAGAAGTTTTTTATAAAGATGCCGGTGAACTTGCAAAGGTTTCTAATAGTTTGATAGCTATTCACAAACGATGCCTTGCAAAAAACAAAGCGTTTAAAGAAAAGGAAAGCCTGGAAAAAAAATTACGATACAAGTGTAGAGCCCTTTTGATTGCACTACAAGATAATGCACTTACCAGAGATATGGAGAAAATGGAACATGAAAGCAAGGAGGCACTCTATCAATACAAAGATCAAGAACATGGTGTTGGGTGGTTAGAGACTATAAGTAAGGTTAAAAATAATCCTTTGACCACAGCTTCACAGGATATTTCGAAAGACCTTAGTGCCTATGAGCGTGTAGCGCAGGATTTGTGCAAAATTATTGTTGAACAAAAAACAATTGAAACCGGGGAACACCTCGTGTTTTGGGAATTAAGGGAACTGATTAGCCGGATTGAAGAAAATCAGACAGGAATCGTGGGTAAGATAAAAGCCCAAAGCCGGACCTTAGCCAGGAATACCTATTTAATCATGTTTGCTGTGATTGTCGGTGCGTTCCTTGTATCGATTATTTTGGGATTAGCCATTGCTCGTTCAATATCAAAACCAGTGGCGAACTTAGTTCAAACCACTCAATCCATTGCTCAAGGCGATTTCTCTGTGAGGGTTGATGTTGCTACAGCCGACGAAATAGGTGAATTAGCCGCCTCCTTTAACAAGATGGCTGAAGATTTGCAGAGGACAACTATATCGATAGCTAATCTCAGCCAGGAAATTACCCAACGTAAAAAGACAGAAGGGTTGCTGCAAAAATCGAACGAAGATCTCAAAGATGCTATTGATAAACTTGACGCAGCGAATCAGGAACTTGCAGACTTTGCTCATATAACAGCCCACGACCTAAAAGCACCCCTTAGAGCTATTGGAGGCTTGGCCGGCATGATGTTATCAGATTATAACGACAAGCTTGACGATCAGGGCAAAGAGATGCTCAGGATGCTTGTCGGTAGAACCGAACGAATGAGCGATCAGATCAGCAGTATCCTTCATTATTCTGAAATAGGCAGGACAGGAGAAAAGAAGGACAGGACAGATTTAAATCTTAGTGTTAAAGAGGCAATCAGCAATATAGATGTACCCGAGAATGTTGAAATAACAATAGAAAACCAACTGCCAACAGCAATTTGTGAAAAGACCCGTATCGTCCAGGTATTTCAGAACCTTATAGATAACGCAATCAAATATATTGATAAACCGCATGGCTGGATAAAGATAGGCTGTGTTGCAGAAGATGGTTGGTGGAAATTCAGCGTTTCTGATAATGGCATAGGTATTGAACAAGAGTATTTTGAAAAGATTTTCCAGATTTTTCGGACTCTTGTCAGGCGTGATGAAAAGGAGGCAACGGGCATAGGGCTTTCAATTGTTAAGAAAATTGTCGAGATTCATGGCGGCAAAGTATGGATAGAATCAAAAGTTGGTCAGGGCAGCACGTTCTTTTTTACATTAGCGAAACAAGAAGTGGGGATACAAAATGAACTATCAAAACAAAAAATGGGGGTTAAAAATGAGGAATTTCAAGCCAATATTGTTAGTTGAAGATGATGATGTTGATGATGTTGATGTAATAATGACACAACGGGCTCTTGATGACCTTAAAGTCACGAATAAACTTGTCCGTAAAGTTGATGGGGAAGATGCTTTGGAGTACTTAAGGAGCTGCGCATAAATAAGTTATCGTTTTTTTAATGCTTTTGCTTTCAATTTGCCGATAATATCTATATGGCTAATGCAAAAGCAATACGTTCCGTAAGATCAAAATTTGAATCACTAAAAAGCATTTTGAATGA
>JADHXY010000122.1 GCA_016782755.1 Phycisphaerae bacterium
AAAAATATTCGTAAAAAACACCCAACTTTTCCAAAAAATTCGTAAAAATTCGTAAAAATTCCAAAAAAACACACCACTTTCCCCAGTTTTTACCCCTCAAACCGCCACTACCTGCACAAATGATCGGTCAATTACAGCAAAAATCTTCTACTTATCGCTCAAAAGCAATTATTAAAGCTACCCTTAAACCGTTGTCTTAATATTTGGTTTTTGCGAATCAACGTGGCTTAGCGTTCAGAAATAAATTGTTGATGTTGTATTTGGTATTTGTTTTAATGTGGTGGTGTTAAAAATCGGGAGAGCCATGAACAAGGGTTTTGGCAAATTTGTTGGTGCGTTGTTTGTTTATGCATGTTTTTCGGCATATCTTTTTTGGCCTTATTTTAATCGCTTTTCTTCAAGCGGCTGGGAAAATTATTTTTTAGCGATAAGCCCTGTATTTGCATCCCTCGGCTGCTTCCTGATATGCAAGCGGTGGGTAGGTAATTGGGTTGGGTGTTTTTTGGCAGGCGGCCTGTATGGTTTCGGGCCGTATTTTCTCAGTCTTTGCGGTTTTGGTCCAGCTGCTGGCTTATTAGCATCAACGATACCGTGGCTGTTCTGGCCGGCGACATTTGCGTTCAAAAAAAGATTCAAATGGCTCAGGGTTCCATTGGCACTATTACCTTTTGCGGCATTGGTAGTCTTCTTTGTTCTCGACGAGCATTTTCGGCTGTTTCTGATACCAACCCAGACAAGATTGAAGCCGGCAGATATATTTGGCCTTATCGCACCGTTTGCGATGGTAAAAAGATCGGCTGTGATGGTAGGGATTTATCATGTGGCAATTGGGCCTGCGATAATCGGGGCAGCGATGATGATAGAGGCGAGGCGTCTTTGGCCAGCAATTATTTTTACAGCAGGTTTGGCATTGGGCCTGATCGAACCGGTGCTTGGAGTCAGTTCTGTCATGTGGCTGAGTATTCCAGTTTTGTGCATGTGTGTCATGGCGGGGATAGGCATGGGGGCAATTTCAGAGGCGGGAGTCGGCGACAAAAAATGGCTGCTTGGCTCCAGCATAGCTTTAGCGGGTTTATGTATCGCTACGTTGCTATATGCGACCAAGCTGTTCGGCTTCTTCGCAAGCCTGGCTGATGATTATGCAAATGCGTTAGCGACAACGGCAAAAATATATCTTGTCGGGTCGCTTGGCATATCTGTTATCTTCTTTATGGTAAGGGCAAAGATAAGACAAATCTGGATTAGATGGGCAATTCTTTCGATATGCGTGGGGGTCGATATTATCCTGAGCGCAAGCTATATCGTGGACAGGTTATTTTAGCTCTGGGCAACTGACAAGATATTTCAATTCGTCGATTATCTTTAGTCTCTGGGTACATTTCTGCTCGCACTGGCCACACTCAATGCAATCGGTCGGGTGAGAGCTTTTTTCGGGATTATCTTCATTAAAAGCCCAGCCGTAAAACTCTTTGGCCCTTCGATGTGCCTTCAGAAGTTTAGTTGTGTAAACAATGTTCATCATCTCAGGAATATTAATCCCTTTCGGGCAAGGCAAACAGTATTTACAGCCGGTACAAAAGCCCATGCTCTCCATAGAAAGTCCTGCCATCGCCTTTTCCAGAGCTTGCATCTGATCTGGGGTGAGGAACGGCTTTTGATAATTCTCAATCGTAGAAAAGATATCTTCCGGCTTGGTTATACCGCATAAAATAGTATCCACATTCGGGTCGCTGGCAAGATATAGGTGAGCAGCCTCAATAGCATTATCTAAATCAACAGCATCTTTCACAGCCTTGTCGAAAACGGGCGATCCCTCAGCGAACATACCGCCGCCCATCGGATTCATAACAACCGTAGCAATGCCCTTGTCGTGAGCCTTTGCGACAACATCCTTATAAGTTTGATTCATCATGTTATAAGTAAAAAGAATAGTTTCGCACCAGTCGGCTTCATCGATGTATCTACTGATATTTTCGGGTTTATCGTGAGTGGTAAATCCCGTATGCCTTACAAGACCCTCGTCCATAGCTTTTCTGATTCCGTCAAGCATGCCGCCTTTTCGGACGGCTTTTTCATAGCACTCAGGGCTCATTATGTTCCATATCTGGTAGAAATCGAGGTATTCAACATCAAGCCTTTGCATGGACTCCTTGATTCTCTTGTAAGTGCACTCGGCTGAAGCATCATCTGTAGGCTCGATTTTTTTGCCCCACGGCGAGCATTTAGTCGAAAGAATGACTTTTTCCCGATAACCGTCTTTAAGGGCTTTGCCGAGTTTGATCTCGCTGTCGCCATAGCCGCGGCTGGTATCTATATAGATCATACCTGCATCAATAGCTTGTCTTATCAGGGCTACCGCCTGATTATCATCCTCAGGAAACCTCATTGCGCCAATACTAACCGGATAAACCTTTAATCCGCTCCGTTTACCAAAATCAACCTGCTCGGACTGCTTTTTAAACATAAAAACCTCAATAAAACTTGAACGAATTGGAATAATAGCACAAATTTCACTAATAATCAAATTCAATGCTTACCTATTTTAATAAATTTGTTTTTTTTGAAAAAGTTTGTAATTATTTGTTTTTTCATACGTCACTATATATAAAGGCTATATTATTCGCCGAGGAGCCAATTATTTAATGTTATAAATAACTTAATTATTCTCCTTCCGGAGGGGGCTCATATTATTGAGCCCCTTTTACAGAAATCAAAATTTTGTAATTAGATCAAATTTTTGGCAAATATTAGTAATTATTTGAAAATTTAATAAAAAACCAAACCGAGCAAGTTAGGGTTTACCGACCTCTCAACAATGTTTTTAGTGTTAATATGGGAGGCGATTTGTTTTTTTTACAGGACTTGCATTAGAGTCCAAGGAGGTATTAGTATGAGTAAAGGTGTAGTAAAGTGGTTTAACAATCGTAAGGGTTTTGGTTTTATTGTTCCTGATGAAGGAGGGGAGGATATTTTTGTTCACTATTCTGAAATAAAAATAGATGGTTACGCCAGCCTGGAAGAGGGACAGGCTGTTGAATTTGAGTGCGCCAAAGGTGATAAAGGTTTGTGCGCCTCCAATGTAGTTCCGGTTTAGTTCAGATACAGCTAAACTACCAGGGCCTCGCATTTGCGGGGCCTTTTTAATTTTATACAGATTTCAGTCCTCTGATTTCTCACTTCTATCTTCTCTCATAGCCTGTATCAGCAAAATATTAATTTATAATAGAAAAAATTTGAAAAGATTCATACTTTTTTGCAATAAAGATGAAGTTTTGGTCGTCTGAACCACACGGATATCACATTGTGTTGATATTATAAATATTCTGTTATCAGGAGAGCTAAAAATGAAAAAGTTGATGATTTTGGCAGTTGCGGCGGCGGTACTGGCATGGGCCGGTTACGCAATGGCGGCAAGGGAAAAAGGTGAGGCAAAAGGAAGAGCTGGGGCAAGAGGCAAAGTTGCGGCACAAAATGATCAGAAGCAAATGGGACGGTTTAACCCCTCTGACCCGAATGCGATCAAACAACGCACAGAAATAATGCAGCAGCGAAGAAAAATGATGCATGCAAGGATAGAAAAACTTGAAAAGATAAAAGAGCTTGCCGTCGGAGAAAACGCGACAAAAACAGCCGAAGCATTGGATAAGTTCATTGAGCAGGAAAAAAAGATTATGGAGAAAATGCTCCAGGGGCAACAGGGGCGTGGAGCGGCAGCGCAGGGCGAAAAAATGATGGAAGGCAAGAAAAAAGGCATGGGACCTAAGGACGGCAAAGGTAATAGACGTACACCAAAAAAAGAAACTCAAGCAGATACCGAGTAAATCAAGTTGATATCTGGTTGAGAATTTTGACCAGTTAGTCTGCAGGGACCAGCTGGTCTGAATAGAGCTAAACTACCAGGGCCTTGCATTTGCGGGCCCTTTTTTTAATTTGAAGCGCAACGCTTAGCTGTTTCTATCAGCTCGCCCAGCCGGGCAGATAAACCAGGCCACAAAACGATCCTCGCGACAGCTTTATCTTTTTTTGTAATTTGAAAAATTTACAGTTCGTCTTTTTTGAGCCTCTTGGCAGATGATCCGCACTTAAAACGCACAGCCGCAACATCATCTTCTAAAATAACCCTTATTTTAAAGATATCCATATTCGGATGAGCAAGTACTACTCCCGATTCACTAAATATCTTATCAACAAGAGCCGGCGATTCTTCGACATGAACAACGCTGTTGCCCAATGTCTGATTCACCATCATCGCGAGATTTCCGAGCTGCTTATTGTCCTGCTGCACCGAACGAAAATCCTCTCGGAATTTCTCAAGCACATATTTCAAAATCGCAAGCTGCCTGGAATAATTATCTGCATAAGGCTTATCGAGAACTTCGTTGCTGATCACGACCTCGCAATCAAATGCTGCGGCCTGCCATGGATCTATAAAAAGAACTTTCGGCCTTTCGTCCTCAACAAAAAGGTACTTTCGCCGCACAAGCATGTCATCTTCGTCAAAACCTGCCATCTTGAACCAGCCCTTGTATCCCTTGATCTTCTTCTCGCCGGATACGGCTATAACATTTTTGCTCTTGCTAAGAAGCTCATAATCCGGCACATAAGCAAGCATCAAGACATCACCGCTACTGCTCTGCCGCACTCCTACTTTCTCATACCAGTCATAGGTGTCATTATAATCCGGGGCGCCTTCCGGCCGTGCAAACTCAAGTGCATCTCCCCACAAAGCCATCTCCGAGCAGCCGCCCACAAGCACCAGCGAAAAACTCGCCAACACCGCCAACAATGCCGCACAAAAAACACTCTTCCCAGCAAAACCGCACCTAATGTCACTCATACCGATACCTCCTTGTTATAGTTCTTTAGAATCGATCCATTTCATCATCTTGCGAAGTTTTTTACCAACTGTCTCAAGCTGACAATCGTGATCTTTTTCATAAAGTGCCTTAAAATTCTTGCCACCGTTTTTGTATTCATCAACCCATTCTTTCGCGAATGCGCCGCTGGTAATTTCGCCAAGAATCTTCTTCATTTCTGCTTTTGTCTGATCGGTAACAACTCTCGGGCCTCTTGTCAAGTCGCCGTATTCAGCTGTATTAGACACGCTGTATCTCATGTAATTGATTCCGCCCTGATACATCAAGTCAACGATCAGCTTAACTTCGTGCATACATTCAAAATATGCGATCTCCGGCTGATAACCTGCCTCGACAAGTGTCTCAAAACCGGCCTTAATCAATGCCGACAATCCGCCGCAAAGCACTGCCTGCTCGCCGAAAAGATCCGTCTCAGTCTCTTCCTTGTAGGTGGTCTCAATAATACCAGCTCGTGCTCCACCGATTCCGTTGGCCCATGCAAGTGCGATTGCCTTCGCATCACCTGTTGCATCCTGCTCGACTGCGATAAGATTCGGAACTCCGCCGCCCTTGACATATTCGCTGCGTACAAGGTGTCCGGGACCCTTCGGGGCGATCATTACAACGTTAACATCCTTCGGCGGCACGATATACTTGAAGTGAATATTAAATCCGTGACAGAAACCAAGAGTCTGGCCAGCCGCAAGATTTGGTGCTATCTGACTCTCATAAACTTTTGCCTGAACCTCGTCAGGAAGGGTAACGATAATCAAAGTTGCACCATCCATAGCCGTCTTAATATCAGACGGTACAAACCCGTGCTCCTGTGCCAGCTTATAATTATCTGTTCCTTCCAACTCCGCTACTACTACTTCAATACCGCTGTCCCGAAGGTTCTGACTATGTGCATGCCCTTGACTGCCGTAACCGATTACTGCCACTTTTTTGCCCTTTAACGCATCGATGGGCGCATCGTTTTCGTAATAAATCTGCAATGCCATCTTAAAATTCTCCTTTTTCCTAAAAAATTAAGCCTTCTGTAAAACACATAAATCTATATAAAACAATGATTTACGCTCATTGTTTTCTTGCAATCTCCTCCATTTTGGTTATAATGTAAGTTATTCAACCACAAATACTTACACCCAAAACAAAGGAGTTTTTATCAT
>JADHXY010000123.1 GCA_016782755.1 Phycisphaerae bacterium
GACGCAAGACTGAGACCCAGAAGATTGCAGAACGTTTGGAAGATGAGCACAAACAGATTCGTCTGGGATACAGGCCAGTACCACAATCAGGACAGAAACACCGAACTAAGTCCTACGAAGAAACAACCCAAGAGTATCTCGCTTGGGGTAACATGCAAGGCGGTCGTGGTGGTCGACCTTGGGGCAAAGTCCATGCTGATAAGAAAGAGCGACACTTGAGGTTATGGCAGGAAACGCTTGAATTTGAGATACTTTCTGATTTGAATGGGATACTTCCTCAAGTTGAAGTTGTACTGAGAGAGCTAAAAGAGCGTGGTAACGCCGGAAGGACTATAAGGAACATTGTAGACGCCTTGACGACCTTCTGCAACTGGTGTGTAGTGCGTGGGTATCTTATGGAGAATCCATTGGCAAAACTCGGGATGATAGACACAACACCAAAAACAGTACGCAGAGCACTTAGACCGGAAGAAATACGTTTACTGCTGGAAATTGTACCTGAGCATAGGCGTTTACTGTATGAAGTAGCACTGCTGAGCGGTTTGCGTGCGGGGGAATTAGCAGAACTTACTACAGACCATTTAGACCTTTTACAGGGTGGGTTTTTGCTTGAAGCAAAATGGACAAAAAATCGAAAAGTGGGTTTTCAATATTTACCTTCCGGAGTTCTTAAAAGACTTGAGACTTTTGCCGAAAGCGAGGTAGTTTCAAAACTATATCAGCAGTTTTATCGTAATTTTATATATCCCAAAAACGTCCTGCTGTATGTTCCAAGTCACCCTGCAAGAGAAATGGACAAAGACCTTGAGGCTGCTGGAATACCAAAGGTAACTACCGATGGCAAAGTTGACTTTCATGCTTGCAGAACTGCCTATGTAACGTTGGCAGTTGAAGCTGGTGCGAATATGAAAGAACTGCAAACGATGGCCAGACATTCTACACCAGCACTAACAGCTAATATCTATGCCAGAACACGAAATGAGAGGCTTTCAGAATTAGCTGAAAAGATGGCGGAAAACATATTTTCAGGCGAAAAGTGTGCTAAGAGCGTGCACCATAAGCATGTTGAGTCATTGACGGTTGAGCCTAAGTTGTTGTTAAATAACGAATTGCAAGCAATAATGGAGAATGGAGGCGGGGGGATTCGAACCCCCGTCCCGTGATGTTTCAAACCAGGCGTCTACATGTTTAGTCGCTTTTTTGAAATTCGCATCCGCAACCGCCAAACGACAGGCTTTCACTTCAGCTATTCCGGTAAAGTCTCACCTGTTCAGCCCGGAAATCTGAACAAGCCAGCCTGCTGTTCGACGTTCTTACTGATCCCACAGACAAAGATCAGCAGAACGGGCCGCTAATTAAGCAGCCATTTGCAACTGTGTGTTGCCAATTAAAATTAAGTTGCCGGATGATTAACCAGGCCAACCGACATCCTGGACATGCAACCCGACCATCCTTCATCCGGTCGAAGCCATTCGCCCCCGATTGTCAAAGAACAAAACTGATTATAGCCTCCGCGGTGTGCTGCTGTCAAGTAAATCCGCTTGTTCATAACGATTTCGCAACATTTTGTTGTGGGGCGTATTTTATTTCTATGCAAATGCGATCATAGTTTTAGCTATATCAGATATCGAACAATCTCAATGCTCTCAGAACCCAATAAAACCCCATATTTCCCCATATCAACCTTACCATTTCTTAACATCTTTGACAGCTCAAATGTAAGCAATTTCCGTATATCTTGACAGGCTCTACTCGTATATTTTCGTATAGTTGCAGGTTCTATCCGACTTTATCCGACTAACAGTTTTTTCGTAATCTGGCTGTAAATCTCTCTATCCCTGCCGTAACCGGCCCTGATAATGCCCTCATTTTCCGCTCAAGGGCTTGTAATCTTCTTACCTTCCTTGTCGACCTGCCTCTCCAGCTCCAACGTTTGATCTCGCTGCGAAGTTTGTCTATTTCCCTGCTGATAACTCCAAATCTTGCTATCGAACAATTATTCCGGCTATGGTATGACAGGTTGTTACAGTTTCGGCACTTGAAGTTAACATCACCAGGCGCAAGGTACAATACCGCCACACGCCTGCCACACCAAGGACAGCCAAACCAGTATCTTACACCGCCAAAGTTGCATGGAGTTGTTACAAGTGAGATTTTATCATCGTAATCGGTCTTGTTGCCGTCTCTGTCTGTGACGGTGTACATAAGTATTGCGAATGGATTGTCTGTTAAATAAACCCCCACGATTATGGTGGTTGTCGTTCCTCTCATACTGCTCGTCCAGACTATCTTTTCAATGCTTTCCTCTCCGGTTAGCATACCACGTTTTTTCAAATAGGACATTTTCAGACCGCAAGATGCGTCTGCTGTAGCTTTCCTGTTATAAAAATATCTCATGCTTTTAACCTCCTGAAACCGAAATCATTAAAGTTTCTGATTAAGTCTATATATAAAAATCGCCGTTTTTTGGCCATTAAAGGCGGTTTTTTAAGGTGGTGCATACAAAAATATTCTCTGTAACATACTGTAATATAATAACTTATATTTCCCTTTAATATTAATCACCATTTTTTTAGATAACTTTTTTAACTCAATTCTTACGTTTTCTTATGTTACTCCATAACCTGAAAAACCATTAAATACCGTTATAATGTTGGGTTTCATTTCTCAAAAACCTGTATTTTGGGTCACATAAACCGCACAAAACCATCACTTTGAAATCTTAAAAGTGGGTCACATAATGGCTACTTAATGGACACATGGAAATATCAAAATCAGCCCATAAGCAGTCATAAACCCATTTCAGCAAGAAATTCATTGACCAGTTTATCAAGCTCTCCATCATCATCTTTGGCGGCTTGCTCAGCTGCTCTTTTTTTAATTCCCCGCACCTTCTCATCCCAGTTGTCTTTTATCCTATATTTATGAACGGTTGTCTTTGATACTCCGCACATTCTGGCAACATATCGCTCGCTCTGCTTATCGCACCAAGTTGAAAACATTATGCAGGTCTGGACTAAGGATAATCTTTCCATTTACTTTTTCTCCGTTTCTTGTGTTTGGATTAAAGCCTTTATAGCGGCCTTGATATGTTCCGGCAATGAAGGCCAAACCGCTACAATTTCGGCAAGGTCTGAGGGTAGTTCAACAGGCTCATTTTGCCCTGTTTTTGGATTTTGTTTGTAAGCTGGTTTGTAAGCGCCGGATTCGGCTTGCTGTAAGTCTTTATTTTTACAATCGTTATCGTTTTTGTGCAGCTGACTCTTAATCAGCGGGTCGTGGGTTCGAATCCCCCATCGCCCAGTACTTTCAAGGCCGGTGTCATCGGAAGACATCCGGTCTTTTTTTATTTCTAAATCTGTTATTTGCAACGACTTAATATTTTCGCCTTCTTGCTCATCATGGAAAAATCAGGCCCACTGCGAAACGGCAAACACGAAGTTTTCGATTATGCTCTGGACGAGAACCGTCAGGAGGTCAAGGAACTCTATGATTTGGACTCAGATATCAGCGAGACAACCAATCTGGCTGAAAAATACCCGGAGAAAGTGTCGCAGCTTAAGGCTTTGATGAAAGCGATTGAAAAAGGATCACTGTAAAGATTATAGCTTTTATTCGGCGAAGATGTCGGCGAGTAGTGCTATTACTTTGTTTTCAGGGTCGAGGGTGCCGGCTTTTAGTATCTGGTGCAATTCGTTCTTGTCGAACCACAGGCCGTGAGCTTTGGGGCATTTATCTATAACGAGCGGGGATTTGGCGGCCTGAACAAGTATTTTGTTCATTTTTTTGTCGCATATTGGGCATTTTCTGAGTTTTTCAGTAGTGTTATTGGCGATTTTGAAGCTTTCGAGCAGCTGTTGGGCCTTTGTTTTGTCGTCGAGAAGTGATTCTAACTCTCCGGCATCAAGCCAGATGCCGCTGCAATCTGTGCAGTAATCTATCTCAACTTCCGCCAATTCCAGCGTTATCATCGCGTTTTTACATACCGGACAATCCATAGCCGTTCCCCGTCAATAACAAAAAAACAGTTCTCAATAGCCTTACCCCCTCAATTATGCCCGCAAAACAGACTTGTATCAACTAAATTATTTTCTATGGCTTTCGATTGTTTCCAGCAGCGAATGCAATGATTCAGCAACGGCAATTTTTGTGTTCATCATCTTCGCCACTCTGACAGGTTCCCGTTTCTTCTTATCAGATACAGTGACATTCTTCACAACTTTGGGTTTGTTTTTGTCTGATACAGCAACCTTTCTGACGGGTTTGCGAATTGTTGCGATCTTTGCAGGCCTTCGGGTTGTTTTTGGTGCTGCGGCTGTAAGCTGAATGCGTTTGGGATATTTGACCCGGTCAGGATTGTAAGCTACCACAGAGTCAGTGCCGTATTTTTCAATAGCGGTTTTTTCGATATGATCCATAATTTTGGCAAAATGGATGTCTGGCTGAATCGTTTTGCCTTTACCATTGGGGTAAACAATTCTCAAAATCTTTCCCTTTTCAAACTCCCTCGGTACTATCTGATACTCCATTGAAAACCCATACTGCCGAACATCCGCTTGGGGAACCGGGTAAGACTGAGGTCTTTGCCCCGGACAAACACCGGCAACGATCATCGGGGTAACATACTTGTCATCAAGGCCGATATCAATGTTCCTTTTCTTCATGCTCACAAACAAATTGCCCGTAAACCATTCGCCTCTTACCTTTCGGGCGGCCTTTATCGCCTGGCGAGCAGACTTGCTGCCAAGCTTCTTCATCTCCCTCTCCAGTGCCAACGTTAATGCCTGATTATAATTGTGCTGGGTATCTCGAAGAGCTTCTACCGCAAGACGAGTACCAAGAAGATTCGAATAAGTATCCTCCCATGAAAAAGCCGACGGATATTCAGTAAATACTGCCATAGTGCGATAGCCAAACCACGTCAGCATTTCATGCCAGCTTGTTTCAGTAAAAGCTATGTATTGCCCCAGCCGAAGCGAAACTTCCTTTGCTATCGGCTCTTTTTCTGATTTTTCCCAGTTCTTAGGATAAGTTATCTTGATAATATGCTTCGATTTGTCCGCTGCCAAACCGAATGAGAATTCAGTCCGGCCTTTTAACAGACCTTTATACAGTTTATTTGCGATATACCTGGTATTATCAGCACCAATCCTCAGGTGTGCTATATCAATATGCCCGCCTTTGCAGGTATATGTAATGCCGTTTTTTTCCGATAAACCAAAACCGTAAGAATGCTTTCCTAAACGGTTAGCGCTTACAAATCTCGAACCCGGTGTTGACGTAGGATAACACCCAAGTCTGGGACGCGGTTTACCTACCCCACAGCCGCTAACACCCAAAATACTAAAGCAAATTAATCCGATCACCAAATAAACAGCAGTTTTATTCATAAAATTTTTTGCAAAACTCAACAACAAGCTAAAAATCATACTATACTTTCCCAAAAACAAACCTATATTGCGCAGCTTGTCTATTTATACACAATTACAGTCCGATAATCAAGACTATTAAGCTTAATTGTAGTCAAATATTGTTGTGGCTGGCTATTTGAGAGGCAAAATGGGCTTATAATAAGAAATAAATACAGCCGCCCTCCACGATGATTAAACAAAAAAAAGGAGCCGGCATCAACCGACTCCTTCCGTTTCCTTAAAGAAAGGAAAACTATGTGTAATACTTAAACCATCGGCAGAATATTTAAGGATGCTTTAGCTTAAAATATTATCTGATGAGGGTTAAATAAACTGCTTGCCAAACGGGGGTTATGCACTATAATTGGGAAAATTTATTAATTTGTTCTTAATTTTTTAGAAGGCTTCTGCAAAATGAGTAAGATTTTGACTGATTCATTTGCATCGGTGGTAAGCAGTATCGGTTGTGATGGATTTTGGAACAAAGAAATTGGTTTTGATGTAATTTCAAGCTTTTGAGCCTGTTTTTGGACAGAGC
>JADHXY010000124.1 GCA_016782755.1 Phycisphaerae bacterium
TTTGAGGCATGTCGCAGTGAGTGGTCGCTGATATGCGCTACGCATAATCTTTTGAAGCTGTGGCGGAGCTCAAAAGCCCGCTGGAATTGATAAAGAAGCTGATTTAGACAGTTTTATGTAAAATTTGCTTGATTTTAAGACAAGATCAAGATACCATATAAAAAGTTAAGAAAAAGGTGTTTGGGAAACAGAGAATTGAGCCGTCTGTCCCAGGCAGATATCGAGTCCAACGGTTGGAATCGAAAATTATTGTGCAACAGGCTCTAAGTTAAGAATATTTTATTATTTTAAAAATCCGTGTCAATTCGTGGTTCAAGTTTTTTATCTTTAACTTCTGATATCTGATTTCTGACCTCTGACTTCTAACCAATCCGTGGTTAATCTTTTTTGCCTTTAAATATAAAAGGGTGCATTGCACCCCAGTGACAACGGAGCGGTAGAATTGGCATAAAGTTTAGACTCATTTAGTAAATGGGTGCGTTGCACCCCTTCGCGGTAAGATAATTTTGCAATAAAATTGTGCAAATCCCAGACTTTCAGCCGATGACTCAAAAACTCCAAAATGCTACTTTTCGCGAAAAATCGTCAAAATAATTCGTAAAAAACGCCCACTTTTTCATAAAAATTCCAAAAAATTCGTAAAAATTCCAAAAAATTCTCAACTTTTCACTCACCTTTTCCAACATTTTGAGCGAAATAAAGTATAATCACAATAACTTACATAACATTAAAAGGAGTAGTAAATGAACAAAAAAACCAGATATATAACAATATCAGCAATAATCGCAGCCGCCATACTAATCGCAGCCGTAGCCGCCCTGCTCTCAACAAACAGCAACAGTCGAACTAACTCAAACGCTGCAACTAACGCTCCCCAAACAACTTACAACACCCCCCCCGCCCTCTCAACAACCGACAAAGACCAGCTGATAAAAGAGCACCTCGCCCAATACGATCAACAAATGAAAGACGCCCGTGAAGCTAACGATGTTGAAAAGTTCGAAGAAATGCTAAACGAACTAAACGCCAAGCTCCAGCAGGCAGAAAAACAACGTGTGGACGAACTAAAAAAGAAATTAACCTCCGATCCACGCCCCGAATTTGACATCCGCGAAGAAATGGAAAAAGCAAAATAAAACCCATAAGCCCATCAATAGCATAGACTTACAAAATACGAACATTTGATTTTTTTGCTCCCGCTTCGTCAAACTAAGAGCTTTTAATCCATCGCAGATTACGGAATTGTGGTTTGGCACCTTTCCATTCGCCGCCCAACTGCAAAGTCTTGTCGACACCGTCAATTTTTTCTCTCAGCCGGTCCTGTGCGCCAAGCCTTAATTCCTTTAATCCCTTCCAATCAGTCATGGCTTTGCCCACTGCGCTATGAAAATCATCAAGAGACAGAACTATATTCTGCCATTTGGAACCACCCGTAAGCTGAACTTCCACTGCGTATTTATCAAGCCCTACTACCAGTTTATTGGGATTCTCTGCTCGAACTTCCAATGCGAGTTTTGCAAATTCCGGTGCCTTGTATTGGTCATCATACACCTTATGGGTCTTTCGTGCCCAGTCTTTAATATTGTAGGTAAACCACTCTTTCTGCCAGTCGCCTTCAAAGGTTTCGATCATCAAAGACGGCTTGAGCGTTGCTTTGATTCCGGCGGCTTTGAGTTGTTCAGGGGTCGCCACATGCATCAGAGACGATAAGTTAAACTTCTCTGTCGTGTAAGAACCATAATAATATCCGGCACCAGTAACAGGCTCATCTAACGGATAGACGATGTTTGCATAGACCCAGATGGGTAGGTCGGTAGTTAGCAGCGGCAGGTCGGCTGTCCATGTATTGGCGTTTTTCTTTGCAACAGCGTGATGCCAGAAACGATTCATTCGGTTTTCTCTATCCTTTATTTCTCCCACTTCCTGGCCTTGCTGGGTATAATAAATATCCACATAAAGGATAGGTTTGGAGGTGTCCGGTTTTACTGAAAAGGATGGTACTTTACTGTCAGTATTCAAATCCAGCTTGCTCTTGGGAGTTTTAGGGAATTTGAAAGTCCCCTTGAGATACTGGTCGAACCATAACTGAGTTGCGACTTCGTATTCGGGAGTATCCTGATGGGAATGGTGCGGCGAACAGGTTACGCGCCAGTTTTTGCTGGATATTTCGCGTACTGCCTTTTGCAGGTCATTGATACGGCCGTGAAAGTCGTTTGAAGGGCTGAGAAATATAATCGGGCAAGAGATGTGTTTGAGACTCTCATCATCACCAATAGTTGAACAAAATAGAGCATTGTCGGAATGACGATCACTTAGGCCGCCACAAGAAGGAGCTGAAGCCTTAATGCGATTGTCAGCAGCCGTAGTCGTTACAGTGAGTTTTCCTCCCATGGAATGTCCATAGACACCGAGTTTGTCGGGATTTACCTGCGGCTGCTGCTCTAGGAATGTTAGTGCCCTGCGTGCTCCAAGGGTGCAAAGGAACCAGGGATTATTACGGGGCGATTCAACAGTATCCAAAGTCCATGGTGCCGGAGCCACAGTTCCAAAAGAGTTTTTCGGGTTTCGGCAAGGTGCGTGGTAGCCATCGAGCAGACCCCAATCGGTAGTTAGCTTATAGTCGGGATCGCTTGTCTTGCCATCCCAGAATAGTTTTACGATTTGGGGATTAACCACGTAGCCGGGTGCATTTATTCGACCAGCCCAGGAGATTGAAATAGTCGTATAGCCGCGTTTTGCATTTGTGAGAACAGCACGGTAATCGGCATACTGTCCGCCGCCATGGATTTGAACCAATCCGGGCAGTTTGCTTCCGCCTTTGGGATAACCATAGACGGCTGCCATCATGGCTTTTTGTCCTTTAAAAATTCCTATGCGATATCGCAAAACCTGCAGAACTACGTTATCTTCTTCCCACTCTTTGAGTATTTCGACATCAAGGGGTTCTGCGCGAGGATCGAAATCCGCCCATAACTCTTCATAAGTTTGCGGAGCAATGTTATCTTTGAGAGGGGAGAGTGTTTCGGATTGTGCGTTGAGCTGCTGAGAAATTAACCCTGAAAAAATTACAATAAAACATATGAGATTTTTCTTCGTCAACATCTTTTTATTACTCCTTACAAAATTAGAATAGAAATTAAGTCTATCGCGAAAATTATATGGCACGTTAAAGAATATTGCAAATTAGAAAGAATATGCCTGATAAAAAGTATTTTACCGTTTGTATAATCAATCGAAATTGCTGCAAGATATAAAAAAAAACCGGCTTTGAACCGGCTTTTTTGCTATCAGTAATTAAGTTTTTTGAACTTAGAACTCATACTTCAATTGAATTCCCCAGCAGTTGTCTTCTCTATGGTTAGCAACGTTACCAAGATTGGCATAGCCGCCTGATATCGTCGTATTTTCGTCGATGACATACGCCAGATACAAGCTCATCCAGTCGTTTTCAGCTTTAACGAGATGCTTGCCACCGGCTTCTACCTGGTTCATCAAATCAGGTTTCTGACGGTATTCTGCTGCAAAGGCTAACCTGTCGGTCAGAAAAGCGATGATACTGCCTTCGAAAGTTGTTTCTCTGTGTCCTGCAAATCCGAAGAAACCGGTGTGAATTGCGTCGCCGTTACGAATACCTGCTGACAAGATAATTGGGCGAGGCAGTAAGTCTACGATAGTTTTGCTCGCTACGGCAGTAAATTCAACACCATAGCTGCGATCCGAGCCAAGAGTGTCCAAAAGACCACCAAGGTCCTCGTCTAACTTAGTCTGGCCATCGGCCCATTTGAAATGCGTACCGAGTGTAATCGCCGGCATCCAGGAACAATCATAACTGCCCTCTTCGACAACCATTGCTCGTAAATTAAAGACATGCATTCCAAGATGCTGGCTGACACTTCCGACGCCCGCGGCTTTAAGGTCGTCAGGCCAATCACCGAGGCCAAGACGCTCGTATGCGTAGCCAAGCTCAAATTTACCGAGAATATTCTCAGTTACAGCCAGCGACTCGACATTTTTTTCGCTTCCGAAAACGGCACTTGCTGAAAAGCTGGGCTTACCAAATATCTCGCCCTCTTTAGGCGGATTTGCCAGATAAGCAGTACTTGTGAGAAAAACACCGCTCGTACCTTCGATGCTATGTAAAGGCAATGGAACATCAGCATTGACCGTACCGCTTACAGCAATCAAAGCACAACAAACAACCAGAAAACTTACTGCCTTAACCATCCTTACTCCTTTTCTTAATTTATTAATATTCATTCCATTAATTACATAAACAAGCAAAAATTAGTTTGTGAATTCATTCACAAAGTTCGGCATTATCATATAAAATCCTGCTTTGGTCAAATATAAAATGAAAATTATTGTGGTGTGGCTGAATAATTTGAAACTATTTTCAGAGAAGCCTGTTGTAGAGGACATATAAAAAAAAGCCGGTTAAAAAACCGGCTTTAAAAATGCAATGTAATTTGTTGCGGTGTTTAGAACTTATAAGTCATACTCAAATTTGCCCATAGCTCATCAGATGTATTAACTGAATCATCCCACGAAGATTGATAGTACACACCAGGTGTAAAAAAGAGGTTGTTTGTCATATCAAACGTTGTAGAAACGCCAAAAACAGCGTTTGACCAGTCATGATCCACGTTTCCGCCTGTCGGACCAACGCCGTCATTATATATGAATTCTGTGTGGAAATTCAGCGTTCTCGCCTCGTTTGTGATCGGGCACATTACAGGCATGGCATAATCGAGCATGAAAATATGCGCAAAACCGGAAGCTGTTCCGCCTGTGGAGGATCTGGTGCCAACGATTGTATTGCTGTTTGAAGGCCAGAGCTTTACAAGGCAATATCTTGGGACAAGTCCTTCTACGCCAAGAAGGTTCGGCCATGAAAAGAGTGCATTCACCTCCTTTCTAAATCCCTCACTCACTAATTTTAACCCATAAACCGCCAACCCTGAAAAGACAGAAATGTAAATTAAACACGATCATACATTCGTTATGTCAAGGATATTCCATATTTTTTTGTAACCGGTCAGTTATGGGTGGGTGTCCTTTTGCGGCTAATCGAACCTCGGCACTCTAAAAACCCGTTTTTCAGTACAGCAATACGGTTTCATTGCTCACAAAACAGCTACCATTACTTTGACGGGTTGTGAAAAATTTTTCAAAAAAATCATTTTGTGCTGTATGCCATTGCCTCTATAACTCAAGTTTGCACGGCCCAATTCCCGATAATAACCAAGCCGGATAGAACCAAACTGAATAAATCACAGAAAAGACAGCAATGACATATTGCAAAGAATGCCTTAACAAACAACAAAAGATTAACGATCTCGAAGAAGAAATTACCTGCCTCAAAACGAAATTGCGTTATCAGGAGCGAACAGCCAAAGATGGGTTTTTCGGTTCATCGACATCATCGGCAAAGATTCCGGTAAAGCCAAATAGCCGGAAAGAACAGTGTACGTCTTCAGCAAAAATGAGACAAAAAGCTCTTTGATTTAGGAGACGGTTTTGGCTCCTGTTGTTAAGATTTTACCATTAAATTCTTTTCTTTCAAGTATTGTTTTTGCCTTCAGTTCGGCGCGTTTTTTCTGGA
>JADHXY010000019.1 GCA_016782755.1 Phycisphaerae bacterium
CGTCTTCGTAGAATTGCGTTAAACCTGCTGAAGCAAGAGAAAACAGCCAAATGCGGTATTAAAGCAAAGCAACACAAGGCAGGCTGGGATGAAAAATATATGCTGAGAGTATTAAAGATTTAGATGCGTTTGCCCTGCCCTGGCAGCGGCTATCTCTGGAGCACCGGCGGCAAACCATATCTTCTTGCTACAAACCAGCAAGGCCGCGTCCTGAGCTGCCACCTGCCCTGGACAAATGAATCAGTCTATTGGGATGCCGGAAACGATTCAGTCGGAAATTACGACAGAATTTCAAAACACGCACAATAAATATCCAGACCCTATCTTAGTTTTAGCGTTGCCACAGCCACAGCTGCAAATGCCGCCGCCAAAAGCCAGAACCTCACAACCACCTGAGGCTCGCTCCAGCCGGCAAGGTGAAAATGGTGATGAATAGGGGCACACCTGAATATCCGTTTGCCTCCGGAATATTTAAAGTAACTCACCTGAAGTACCACGCTCGCAAGCTCTACCATAAAAACACCACCGATTATCAGCAAAAGAACTTCATTGCGGGTAACCAGTGCACCGTATCCCATCGCCGCACCCAAAGGCAGCGATCCTACATCGCCCATAAAGGCCTGAGCCGGATGACAGTTATACCACAAAAACCCAAGACAAGACCCCAGTATTGCAGAGTAAAATATACACAACTCCCCTGATTGAGGTATATGTGGCAAAAGCAGATAGCTCGCCCACGTAATATGACTCGTCCGCGTCATCGTCTCCGATGCAACATAACAAAGCAAAATCAGAACAAAGCTCACTATCCCAACGCATCCCGTCGCAAGTCCATCCATACCATCGGTCAAGTTAACAGCGTTGCTGGTAGCAGTTATATACAATACAGCTATCAATACAAAAACGCCGTTGGCAAGCGGCAAGCCATACTTATAAAACGGAATCCACAACCGCTTACCATCAGGAATATTTGCAAAATCCGAGTAAAGAAAAATCGCTATCAAAATAGCCCCGCCGATCTGAAATACCAGCTTCTCCCATACCTTCAAACCATCCCTTGTCCGCTGGTGCCTGCCTGCCGTCAGCTTTAGCCAGTCATCAACGCACCCGATCCCACCGAACCAGATCAAAAGAACTATCGCCTTCTGAACAAATGGATTATTAAGTTTCGCCCACAGCAGCGTGGATACCAGCACGGAAAGAACGATCAAAATCCCGCCCATCGTCGGCGTATTGGATTTTTTCTTATTAAGTTCATTGAGGGTTTCGTTATAAAATTCTGGCCTGTCGCCAATCTTCTTGACCATCAGCCAGCGGATAACCTTCGGCCCCATCAATATAGCCACCAAAAAACTGCATAAAAGTGCCGCCACAGAACGAAATGCTACGTCCTGATACGCATAAAAACCCACCTTGTGGGTAAAAACTTCACGTAGATACCAAAGTAAATGATAGATCATAACTAAAAAACTGCCTCGATCTGACGGGGTAAACACAAATTACTTTTTCTGACCGAAGACCTGCTTAATCCTTTCGATTACCAGCTCAAGCTTAGCCGAGCGTGAACCCTTTACTAATACTATATCGTACTCTTTGATGATTTTGTCCAGATTTTTACATGCCGAAACCGTATCTTCAAAAATTTTTATCTCAATCCCTCCCCGGCTGCAATTTTCAGCCGCCTCCGCAGCCAGTTTGCTAAGCTTCCCCGTTGTTACCAGCACATCTATTTTTGCATTTGCGATATTCTCCCCAAGCTCGCGGTGAAACCTCGCCGACTCAATACCAAGCTCACTCATATCGCCGCATACAAAAACCTTCCTGCCATCTTTTTTACAATCTAATCCTGAGATTATTTCAAGTGCATTTCTCATCGACACCGGGCTTGCGTTGTAGCAGTCATTGATTACTTGCAAATTACCGTACTGCTGAATCTCCGCCCGCATCCCAACACTTCTCATTTCCCTTATCGACCGCGCAAACTCCTCAAGCTCTATCCCCATGCTGCTGCAAACCCGCCATGCCGTTATCGCATTGCGAATATTCCCCGTACCGGCCAGGGGAAGCTCTATCTCGACACCCTCAATACTAAAACATGTAAAACCCTTATCGTATCGAATACCGGACACCTCAGCATCGCGCCACGGGCGATCGATTATTACTCCGCCTTCTGCTAAACCTTCTCCTATAGAAAGTTTTTCTTTTTCTATCGTCTCGATATCTCCAAAACCCTCCAGATGTACCGGCTCGACGGCTGTGATTACCCCAACATCTGCCGCTGCTATCCTGCTCAGATACGATATCTCACCCGGGCTGTTAGAGCCTAACTCAGCTACCACAATTTCAGTATCCGCCGGCGCACCAAGGATTGTCATTGGCAGACCGATATGATTATTAAAATTCTTCGGCGACTGCCATACCTTAAAACGCCCGCTCAATACATGGCTTATCATCTGCCGTGTCGTAGTCTTGCCCACCGAACCGGTTATCGCTATCAGCCGAAAACCGCTCCTGCTCCGAATCTCACCCGCCAAAACCCCCATCGCCTTTATCGTATCCTCAACCCTCAAAACTCTCTCGTTGCCGTTTGCCCCAGATGTTACCGCGCAAGCCGCACCCTTATCAAAAGCTTTCTGGATAAACTCACTACCGTCAAAATTATTTCCGCATAAAGCAAAAAAACAATCCCCCGCCTTTATTTCCCTGCTGTCGATGCTCACCCCGCTTACCAATGTCCCACCTGCACCCTCAAATTCAGCCCCGATAATCCCGGCAAGCTCAAAAATACTCACTTCTTTCATCCCAGCCCTCCAAGAAGCCGCAAGCTTACCTCTTTATCGCTGAAATGCCGCCTCTGATCTCCGATCTCCTGGTAATTCTCGTGCCCCTTGCCCGCGATAACGATAATATCATCCTTTCTTGCCTCTTCTATCGCTAACTTTATCGCAAGTTCACGATCGATTTCTGCGATTATCTTTTCATCCGCCGGATTTTCAAAACCGGTATATATCTCGCCGATTATCAATGCCGGATGCTCGCTGCGAGGATTATCGCTCGTTACGATTACCCTGTCTCCATACCGCTCAGCGACCCTTGCCATTCTCGGCCTTTTGGTCTTGTCCCTATCCCCGCCACAGCCGAATACCACAAAAAGCCTACCCTCACAAAGCGGCTTAATAGTTCCAAGAACATTTTCCAATGCGTCATCGGTATGAGCATAATCTATTATCACATTTATCCCGCCCGACTCTATCCGCTCAACCCTGCCAGCCACATTCTCAAGCTTACACAAACCTGCGACTATTTTCTCCTCTGCGATCCCAGCTCCAAAACACAAACCCGCAGCCGCAAGGGCATTGCTGATATTATACCTGCCCGGAAGATTTAACCTCACCTTCTTCCTGAATCCGCAAATATCTATCGTAAAAACGGACCCGCTTATATCCATCGACTCAACACAGGCACTTATGTCGGCCTTTGTATCGATCCCGTAATACATAACAATCGCCTGTGTCCTGTCCGCCATATAACTGCCGTATCGCGATTGCTTATTAATAACAGCCGTAGATTGCGAAGATAACCCTTCAAAAAGCATACCCTTCGCAGCCAGATAATTCTCCTCGCTCTTATGATAATCCAGATGATCACCCGTCAGATTTGTAAAACCCGCAGCCGCAAAATCAATCCCCCAAAGACGCTTTTGAACAATACCATGGCTGCTCGCCTCCGCAACCATATAATGCACACCATTATCCCGCATTTGCCTTGTCAGCTCAGCCATTCGCAAGCTGTCCGGTGTAGTCATCTCCGATTCAATAACCTCCGCTCCCGTATCGCATTCGACCGTCCCGATCAGCCCGCATTTGCCAAAGCCGTTCTTGATTATCGAATGAACCATGTAGGCTATCGTCGTTTTTCCGTTAGTACCGGTTATCGCTAAATTCACCATGTCCTTTGCTGGATTGCCAGCCGCTGCCTGTGCCAGTATCGCCGCTGCCTTAGCGCTGTCCTCGACCAACACCATCTTCGCGCCCTTGCAGTTGCCTATCCGCTCGCAAACTATATAGCTTGCCCCTCTGCCTATGCTATCGAGGATGTGATAATGACCGTCGTTTTGACCGCCCTTGATTGCTACAAATACATCCCCACTGCCAACCCGACGCGAATCCGTACAAATCCGGCCTGCGTCCCCGTTTAATATAACTGATAATAGTTCTTCGAATGTCATTGTCATTTACTTAGCAAAATGTTTTTAATCCATTTTAGCCAATTCTCAAAATTTTGCAACAGCCGATGATTATAGACTTTGCAAATTTATAAATCTGACCTTTAAAACAAAAAAACCCCTCACTGATTCCATTCAGCAAGGGGTAATATAGCCCCAAGGGGATTCGAACCCCTGTTGCCGGGTTGAAAACCCGGTGTCCTAGGCCTACCTAGACGATGGGGCCATTGACAAAATATTATAAATATTAGTCAAGACTTATCGCTTCGACTGGGCATGCATCAACGCAAACGCCGCAATCTACGCAGAGATCTTCTTTAACAACGGCTTTGCCGTCTTCCATTATGATGGCTTCGCTTGGGCATTCAGACACACAAGACTCACAGCCGATACAGGTATCACCATCTATTTTAGCTGGCATTTTAAAAATCCTTTCAAAAATTGAATTGAACTTTATTAAAAGAACGCAAATATTACAAAAAAACGCAGTAATTACAAACAAAATTTTAAAAATTCTTTATTTCTAACGACATTCCACAAAGATACCGCTAATTGGCCCTTTGTAGAAGATTTTGAGATGTATGTTCGCGTGTTTTAATTATTTTTTGAGAGCTTCTGCCATATCTCGCACGAACTTACTCTTGTCATGCTCAGCGACCCACTCGGCAACCTTACTGAAGCTCGAATCCTGATTTTTACTAAGAAAATAAAGCGCCGACAATCGCACCGGCCACTTATCATCATAGAGCTTACTCGCCGCTCCGGCAGTAAGATCATAATCCGGCTTTAATATATCAAGCCCGTCAAGAGTATGAACCGCTATTGTCCAGTCGCCTTCAACAAGGTTATTAAGAATCGCCGATTTAAGAACTTCCCTCATCCATCCCGCGTAAGCAATTTTATAAAGCGGTTCTCTGCCCGCAAATTCCTGCTGTTCTGCAAGAAGACCCGCAAAAAGATAACCAACCTTAATCTTCTGACCAGCATGTCCGCTGCTCAGACTGTCAAGACGATTCTGAAGGTATTTTGTATTTATTCGTTCTGCCGTTCGCTCAATCTCTATCCGAGCTGGCTCCGGCGATGTTTGCGAAACATAAAAACCCTCTCCCGAATCGATACTGTCAAGGTACAAACTAAACTCCATTTTTAATGAAGCCTGAGGATGTTTTGCCAGTAAAGTATTGAGCTCTCCGCAATTAAGTTCTACCGGAATAACCAGACTCCTGCCAGTCTCTAACTGCTCGGACGGCCTTATCTTTAACTCGACAAGTTTATTTATAGAAGTCTCAATGTCACCGCTCACCTTCACATCTATACGGATATTACCTTTTACAAAACTCTCATCTGATATTATAACCGGCTCGCTGCTGTTATTTTTAATTACCACACTTGCCGCTATTTCGTTGCCGTAAGAAAATTTTCCACCCTTAGTGTCAAGGCTGACCTTAACAGCCTCATGCCCAGCCGTAAACTTGGGCGCTGTATGCTTGCCAAAAAAACCATCCAAAGCTCCCAGCAGTATCTTCCTGTCTGCTGCGAAAATATAATCTGAACCCAGCGATGAGAGTAATTCCCTCGCCTTTTGCGACTCCAAAGAAGCAGGATCTTTTTCTATAGCCCCTTTCAGCAGATCAATTGCACCCTTATCGTTACCATCAGCCTTGAGTATCTCTGCCATAGCAATTGCGGATAGTTGATTTTCCTCTGCATCTTTTATTAATTCTTTTGCCAGATCGTATTGCTCGTTCCTGACTAATGCGTAAGAAAGTATTCGCACCGCATTCTCAGAATTAGGATCAATAGAATAAGCCTTGTTCGCCCAGCTAAGACTCTCATCCTTCGATTCTGTCCCGAAGCAGTAAAACCATGCAAGCCTCACAAAATCGTCTGCCGAACCGCTTTTTTCATAATTACCTTCAAGCCCTTTGATAAGAGAAAGTATTTTCTCAGCCTCTTCGCCGTCAGAAATACTTCTCGCCGCCTTGTATGCTATCGCCTCAAGTACCGGATCGATCGTTCCCTGTTTGCGAATCTTTTGTGCTATTTCAACACATTTGTACTTGCTTCTCTCGGTATTATAACAGCTGATCGACCAGGGAAGATAAATACCTGCGATAAGATTTTTGTCCGGCTCAAGATAATTATAAAGATCGGCACAGTATCCATAACTTTCTGCCGCAAGCTCGAACAGCCCGCTTTTTTCGCAGCCCCTACTGAATTCCAGACCATTTTGAAGATCATAAGGATTCATTCTCAGCCGGTTACGTAAATATTGAAGAATACTAATATCCGGCACCTGGTCTCCGGCAAGCTCCAGTATCTTCTCGAATGCACGCAAGTTATAGCTGTTAAGATCGTAGGATTTTAAAAAATAACCACTCGCACTATCAAGATCGCCTTTTTCATAAGACAATAGTCCAAGCATTGCCATAATATCAGAATTAAGCCAATTATTTTCCCCGCCTATTTGAATAGCAAGACGCTTCAATGCATCTTCTCGTTCCTGGCGGGTATTCAGCTGCCTCAATATATAATCGATCCCCTCACGGCCGGCATAGAGATCGCAATTCTCATCGACATACAAATCCAGTATCTCAAAAACCAGCTCTCGATGATCCTCAATGCTTGTAGAAGCTATCAGGTGTACCATTTCCCCCAGTATTCTATCCCCGCTGCTGTCAAGATTTATAGCCGCCTGATAAAAAAGCAAAGCCTTCTCTGCTTCTGGTCCGGTAATATCTGACTTCCCCGATATCTGCCTCCCAGTCTTGTAAAAAACTTCAGACACTGAAGGCGAAAAAAGATTCTCATTTTCAAAGTTATCCGCCCCTAAAACACAATCAGCGACCAGAAAAGAGTTTATAACTACCGAAAATACAAGCACTTCTATCAATTTCATGCGTGCGGCTTTGATTTTCATAAATATACAGTCTCCGCTTTTATAAAAAAACCATCTTTTCTTATTTCGCCAAAATTAGTCTCCTGCTTTACCACTATTCGCCGCTTCTTTACCCGTTATCAAACCAAGCATATCATGGCTAAGCAGCTTAGACATCACAAAATAAGTACCACCGCAAACACTCACTATCGCCGCCAACCTCCCAATATCATAACTCCTGCGATAATCAAGCCCGCTCATCGACCACATTATCCCCAGACCGATAATAGACATCACACCAGTCGCCGCCAACGTCTTGCCGATCGTTCCCCAAACATTATCATAAACTTCCCTCCCAAACCTTTTTCCAAGAACACCAACCAGAATAACCACCTGTAGATAAGAACATATTGCCGTTGACAATGCCAGCCCCGCCGTACCCATCGGCCATATCAGCAAAAGATTCAGCACAATATTCACCACAACCGCAACCACAGCCGTTTTTGCCGGAAGTTTAGAATCCTGAAGCGAATAAAATGCCCGCGTCGCGATCTGCTGACAAAAATATCCGCAAAGTCCAACCGCATAAAACCCCAGAGTAATAGCCGTCACATAAGAATTTTCCGCCGTAAACTTACCATGCTCGAATATCACCGACACAAGCGGCCTGCTAACAATAAATATACCCGCCGTCGCCGGCACTGCCACAAATACCGCTCCCCGAAGACCCTTATTAATCGTTCGACAAAGCGAAACGCTATCCTTCCGCGCCGCATCTGCAGCCATCACAGGAAAAATAGCCGTCGCAAGAGATATCCCCAAAACACCAAGTGGAAACTGATAAAGCCGCTGAGCATAATAAAGATAAGGAACCGAACTGTAATCGTCCCGGAGGTAGGAGAATCCGAGTGCGACGAGGTCGTCAGCCAGCGTATTTATCTGCGTCACCGTCAGGCCCAATATCATAGGACCCATCAAAAACAAAATCTTCTTAAACGCCGCAGAATGAACCTCCCAACCTATTCCTATCGAGATATTCTTAGCTTTAAGTGCCCAGAGTTGAGCGGATATTTGAGCAATTCCAGCCAGCAAAACTGCACCCGCAACATAAAAAACCTGCCGCTTGGCTTCCATCCCGAGATATTTACCCGTTATTACCACACCGGAAATTATAAATACATTCAGGATGATCGGTGCCGCCGCCGGTGCCGCAAAATGGCCATGAACATTCAAAACCCCTGCAAGAATAGCTACCAGGCATATCAATATCATATAAGGCAGCATTATCCCGCAAAGACCAAGCCCGAGATCACTACCGACGCTTTCACTAAAAAAGCTGTAATAACCCCATACAACCACTTCTCCGATTATCACAATCCCAGCCAGAAAAATAAAGACAGCCGTAATTACAGTATTTGCCAATCGCCTCGCCGATTCCGGGTCTTTATGAAGCACTTCGCGGTAAATCGGAATAAAAGATGCAGCCGCCGCTCCCTCTCCAAACAACCGCCGGGCAAGATTAGGAACCTTAAAACCCATCGTCCACGCCGTCATCAGCCAGCCAGCACCAAAATAGTGGCTGAAAGCTACATCCCTGAACATCCCCAGTATCCGGCTCACCACCGTCAAAGATGCTATTTGTCGAAATCCTTTTATCATAAAACCTTCAAAATCCTTTTTTATCCAGACCCCTTTTAATTAACTATCGGCAAAATCCACCCTCACTTACCAGCCGCACAAAACTTCCGGCTCCTGCCAATATTGTTCAAAAGCCCAATACATATCATGCTCATCATCAAACTCGATCCACCGTAACTCACCAGCGGCAGTGTCAATCCCGTTATCGGCATCAATCCCATGGACATACCAGAATTCACTATCACCTCGATCGCCAGCATCGCACATATCCCAACCGCTACCAGCCGCCCGAACGGATCCGTATTATTCACTGCGATACTCAACCCGCAAACAAATACTATCGCATACAATCCATAAATGCACAAGCACCCCAAAAATCCCCACTGATGCGCTATAGCCGCGAATATAAAATCATTATGCCGCTCCGGCAAAAAATTATACCTGATAAACAACCCCTCCCCGAATCCATTGCCCCTCAGCCCGCCAGTACAAATAGCGTATTTCGACCGTATCAAATGATAACCTCCAGCCCGCTGCCAATACGAACTGCTAAAATTATCCCTCCCAACCAGAACACGCGAAACCGATGGATGTTCTGCCGCAAACTCACGAACCTTCTCGCTCTGAAGCAGCACACTGCTGATACGCACTCGCTGATATTGCTCTATAAAATGCCACATCACAGGACTCAGCAGCAACCCTAATCCGATCACACACAATAGATGTTTAGCACGAGCACCAGCAACAAAAAGCATCACAAAAAGAACCGGCCACATCAGCATCACCGTCCCAAGATCAGGCTCAAGCAATATCATCACACTCGGCAGCACCGTCAACGCAAGAGGCCCTATAAGCGACTTAAAACTCCGATAGTTGCTCCTGTAACGAAGATACCACCCCAGAGCAACGATATAGGCTATCTTAAAAAATTCCGACGGCTGAATAGATGGCAGCGATGGATGTATCCGTATCCATCGGCGAGTCCCGTTAATAACCGGAACAAAAGGCAAATCCACAAAATACCTCGCAAAAAGTATCACACCCAGAAGCCCAAGCACAGCCGCGAATATAAAAAAGCTCCACTCACCTATCCGCCGGTAACTCACAACATTAACCGCGATAAACGCCGCCAAACCCAATACCGCAAATTGAACCTGCTTCACCCAGTTATTCGCAAGATCACTATCAACACTATCACCATCGGATCCAGCCGGATGACCGATCGCATAAATCGTCGCAACGCCTGCAATAACAAGCAATGAGGCAGCTAACAACAGCAATAATCTTGTAAAGAGGATTCTACCCTCAAGAAACTTGAACATAAAAAATATTAATAACAAAATAGCCGGAAATTACCACAAAAATCCCAAAACAATCAGCCTAAATAACCACCAAACCATCATTCAAATCGAATCCAAACCATTCCGACCAACCACATGTTGTTTCGTAAATGTTACGTAATTTGCGGACAAAATTCATTTTTTTATAATGACGGTTTCGGCTGCGACCAAGAAGGGGGGGGGTGAGAAATAACGGGAATGATTAATGGAGCCTATGAGATTCGAACTCACGACCTCTTGCATGCCATGCAAGCGCTCTCCCAACTGAGCTAAGGCCCCGTAGAAAAAGCA
Source organism: Phycisphaerae bacterium (assembly GCA_016782755.1). Classification (GTDB taxonomy): domain Bacteria; phylum Planctomycetota; class Phycisphaerae; order Sedimentisphaerales; family Anaerobacaceae; genus BS750m-G65. The sequence continues at coordinate 10,373 of JADHXY010000019.1, forward strand.
TGTTAACAAATTTAGATTTTTCTGGCAACAAAAATTTTTGGTATATATTCGCATGCAAATAATTTATTTACATGTCCTAAGTTAAAATTGTATTAGGACAGCGAAGCATTATAATCGGGTCAAGGTTCTTTTGTTAAATTTCTTTCGAGAAGGCGAAAAATTGATCGAGCGTAAAAGATTATTGATAAAAGGTCAGGTTCAGGGTGTCGGGTTCAGGCCGGCTGTGTATAAGCTTGCCTGCGATCTGGGTTTGCATGGTTTTGTTTTCAACGATACCAGCGGCGTAACCATTGAGCTGCAGGGGGACGACCAGACAATCGCCGAATTCATCGACCGCCTTTCCGCCGCCGACAAACCGCCAGCCGCAAAAATCATCTCCTGCGATGTCCACGACATTGAAGTTACCAATGACCAATTCGGCTTTCATATTAAGCAAAGTGATATTACCGGCTCGCCGATTTCACAAGTTACAGCCGATATGGCAACGTGCAGCGAGTGTCTGGCTGAACTGGTTGACAAAGGCGATTTTCGCTATCGCTACCCGTTTATAAATTGCACCAATTGCGGGCCGAGATACTCAATCGTCAAAACAATACCATACGACCGCCCTAATACCACGATGGACGTTTTCAGCATGTGCGATAAATGCCGCACCCAATATACAGACCCCATGAACCGCCGCTTCCACGCTCAACCGGTAGCTTGCGTCGAATGCGGGCCGAAAATATGGCTGGCTGACAAAAACGGTGATGTGCTGACGGAAGAAAGCGACAAGGTAATAGCTAAAACCGCCCAAATGCTAAAAGATGGAAAAATTGTAGCTATAAAAGGTATTGGCGGTTTTCACTTAGCCGTAGATGCACTCAATGACCAGGCCGTCAAAAGACTTCGAGAACGCAAGAGAAGGGACTGTAAGCCCTTTGCGATGATGGCTGTAAATATCGAAACGATAGAACAGCATGCCGTTGTAACCTCCGCCGCCAGAGAGCTTCTTCAAAGCCCCGAAGCACCGGTAGTCGTCCTCCAGAAAAAATCCAAAAGCAATATCGCCCAATCCGTTGCCGATGGCGTAGGTTCTTTCGGCTTTATGCTCTGTTATGCTCCGCTTCATCACCTGCTTTTTGCGGAAGGTTTGGATGTTTTAGTAATGACCAGCGGAAATATTTCGGATGAGCCGCTTATCTGCGACAACGATAAGGCTCTGGCAAAGCTCGGCGGGATAGCGGATGCATTTTTAACACACGACAGGCAAATTTACAGGCAGGTGGATGATTCTGTCGTCCAGTTAATAAATGGAGCGACTGTTCCGTTGAGAAGATCAAGGGGTTATGTCCCTGCCCCTGTATTTTCGCTTGAAAGCTGCAATGTTGATATTCTCGCTTGTGGGGCGGATATGAAAAACACCTTCTGTTTTGTAAAGGGCGACCAGTTTATTCCCAGCGAGCATATCGGCGACCTCGAAGATGCCGAGGTTTATCATCACTATGTAAAATCTATCGAGCATCTCAAGGGCCTTTTTGGGGTCAAGCCCGAAGTTGTGGTATGCGACCTTCACCCTGGATATTTTTCCACCCAGTTTGCAAAAAGCATCCCCGATGTTAAGCTGTTGCAGGTTCAGCACCATTGGGCGCATATCGCTTCGGTACTGGCTGAGCACAAGATAGCCGGGCCGGTGATTGGCATCGAGTGCGATGGAACCGGCTATGGAACCGATGGCAATGTATGGGGCTGTGAGTGCATGATCGCCGATTACGAGGGTTTTACCCGTTTCGGCCACCTCGCCTATTACAAGCTTCCCGGCGCAGACAAAGCAAGCAAAGAAGCTATCAGACCGCTGCTCGGACTTCTGAAATATACTTATAAGGAACGGTTCAATCTCGACGATTTTTCGTGGCTGCTGGATAAAATCGAACCTGATCGCACAAAGCAGAAGATAATTTCTCAGCAGATCGATAAAAATCTTAACACGGCTTTAACTTCCAATTTGGGCAGAGTTTTCGATGCTGTCGCTGCGATGGTTGGTATAGGTTTTAGGAATAATTTTGAGGCTCAGCTGCCAATGGGTTTGGAATCTATAGTTGAGTTTAGCTGCGAGGATGCGTATGATTTTGACATCGCCAAGCCGGCAAATGAACCGATACAGCTCGATTTGAGTAAGATGATTATGCAGATGATCGAAGATTTGCATAGCAGCGTTGAGCAGTCGATAATCGCAACAAAATTTCATAACTGCATCGCCGGGTCGCTGCTCGAATTTGCGTTAGAAGCGAGAAAAAAAACTAATATTAACATAGTTGCGCTTAGCGGCGGGGTCTTTTGTAACAGGTATTTGGCCCAGAGATTAATAAAACTCTTGAATAATAATGGTTTTTCCGTATTATTTAATCAGGCTGTACCGAGTAATGATGGGGGGATAGCTTTGGGACAAGCCGCCATAGCTGCTCACAAAATGAGAAAAAGAAAAAGGAAAACCTGATTATGTGCTTAGCAATACCAGCAAGGATCGTAGAACTCGAAGGCGACAAAGCCGTCGTTGACGCTATGGGCAATCGATTTAAGGCAAAGACCACGCTGCTCGAGAACGCAAAAATCGGCGACCTCGTCCTTGTACATGCCGGATTTGCTATTTCTAAAGTTGAGGAAGAAGACGCAAGAAAAACCTGGAATCTTATAGAAGAACTCGATAGTTTTCAGGAAACCGATAAAAAAATCTCAGGGTAAGGATATAAATGCTCGAAAGAATTTGTAAAGCCAACAAGCTGATGGATAAGGCCTGCCAGACTCTCGGCAGGGATATTAATGTCATGGAAGTTTGCGGTACTCACACCGTCTCTATTTTCAGAAGCGGCATCCGCTCAACTCTTCCGAAGCACCTGAAACTGCTTTCCGGCCCCGGCTGTCCGGTTTGCGTTACTGACCAGGGATATATCGACCTGGCAATTGAGCTTGCCCAGAGAGATGATTGTATCCTCGCTACATATGGTGACATGATACGAGTCCCCGGTTCCGACGGTTCACTGGAAACAAAGAATAAAAACAATGTCAAAGTAGTTCTCTCAGCCGAGGATGCGATTGATCTTGCAAAAGAAAACCCCGGCAAAACGGTTGTCTTTATTGCGGTCGGCTTTGAGACCACCACACCAGCAACAGCGGTAGTAGTAAAGGAAGCCGCTCAAGCCGGGCTTGAAAATTTTTGCGTACTCTGTGCCCACAAGCTGGTACTGCCGGCTATGGAAGTGCTACTTTCGGAAAAGAACGATAAAATAGATGCCTTTCTCTGCCCCGGGCATGTCTCTGTCATAATCGGTTCTAAGGCGTATGAGCCAATAGCAGCAAAATACAGAAAACCCTGTGTGGTTGCCGGATTTGAGCCTATGCAGATCATAGAGGGACTTGCCGAAATATGCAGGCAGATATGTGAAGGACAGGCAGAAGTCAATTCTATTTATGATGTAGCTGTAACCCCGCAAGGCAACACCATCGCTCAAAGAATCATTTCTGACTGCTTTGAAGTGACTGACGGCTGGTGGCGCGGAATCGGAAAAATACCGCAAAGCACTCTGAAACTAAAATCGCAATACAGCAAATTCGATGCATATGAAAGATTCGGCCTGACCGAGAAACCCGCCGAAGACAAAACCGGCTGTCGTTGCGGCGAGGTTCTATGCGGCCTCATCGAGCCTTTCGATTGCGCCATGTTCGGCAACAAATGCACACCTCAAACACCAATAGGCCCATGCATGGTAAGCTCTGAAGGGGCTTGTGCGGCATGGTACAAATACGGACGAAAGAGAAAAACCAGCTGATGGCCAACGACATTCACGACAAAATAATACTTGCTCACGGCGGTGGCGGTCAGTTGAGCGACGACCTGATAAGAAATAAAATACTAACCCGCCTTACCAACAAAACTCTTGAAAAACTCGGCGACTCTGCCAGCCTGTCGCTTGACTCAACTGATATCTGTTTTACTACCGATAGCTATGTGGTCAAGCCGTTGTTCTTTAATGGCGGAGACATTGGCAAGCTCTCGGTTTGTGGAACTGCTAACGATCTTGCAATGGCTGGCGCAAGGCCCTTATTTCTCTCTTTAGCCTTGATAATCGAGACCGGCCTGGAAATGAAAACTCTCGAAAAAATACTCGATAGTATCGCTACCGAGGCCAGAGAAAACAATATACAAGTAGTTACCGGTGACACAAAAACTGTCGAAACCGGTTCGGCTGATAAAATTTTTATCAATACAGCCGGAATCGGTATTAAAATCAAAACCGCCAATCTCGGTATGAACCGTATCAAATCCGGCGACAAAATCATAATCAACGGCACTATCGGCGATCATGGCATGACAATAATATCGCAAAGAAAGGGCATCGAGTTCGAATCGCAGCTAAAAACTGATTGTGCCTGCCTTGCGCCGTTGAGCTGCAAACTTCTCGAAGAAGTTGAAGGCGTAAAATTCATGCGTGACCCGACTCGCGGCGGGGCGGCTGTGGCGTTAAATGATATTGCAAAAGGTTCCGGGCTAAACATCGAGATAGACCAGCAGAAAATACCCGTCAACCGCACGGTGCAAGCGGCTGCGGATGTGCTGGGTTTCGATGTTCTTAATATCGCAAACGAGGGCAAGTTTATCGCCGTTGTTGCACCCGAAGATGCTCAAAAGGCCCTCGATATCTGCAAAGCCCATCCGCTTGGAAAGGATGCAAGCATATTCGGCGAAGTAACAGACTCCGACGAAGCACCGATAGTAGAAATGAAAACAGAAATAGGCGGAAGAAGGATAGTGCAAATCCCTTACGGCCGCCAACTGCCGAGGATTTGCTGATATGCATGAGGCTGCGATCGCACAGAATTTGCTTGAGGCTATAAAAGCCGAAGCTCAAAAACAAAACGCAAAGCCTGTCAGTGTCAAAATTAGCTGTGGCGTTTTCAGTGCAGTAAATGACGAATTGCTCAACTTCGCATTTGAGGCCGCAGCAAAAGACACCATCTGTCAGGGAGCGGCATTGCTAATCGAGCATAAGCCTATCGCCGGGAGATGCCGAAATTGTAAAACCAAATTTGATTTTGATATCTATAATCCGCACTGCCCGTCCTGCAATGGCGAGGAGTTTGCTCTCTCAAGTGATCCGCCGCTGCTGCTTGAATCGATAGAATTTGATACGGAGTGACTCAATGACGAAAAAAGTTGAAATAGGGAAAAAAATACTAATGGCAAACGAGGAATATGCAGCCTTGAATGCTAAATTCTTTGCCGATAATAAAAAGCTCTGCCTGAATATGATCTCATCACCGGGTTCGGGCAAAACCACAATATTAGTTAAAACCATCACCGACCTCCAAGGCAAGCTCCGCATCGGCGTTATCGAAGGAGATGTCAGGACCGATCTGGATGCCCAGCGAATCCGTGCTACAAAAGCACCAGCCGTTCAGATAGAAACCGAAGGTGCCTGCCACCTTTCAGCGGCACAAGTAAGTACTGCCTTGCACAATCTGCCTACCGACGATCTGAACATTATCATAATCGAAAACGTAGGTAACCTCGTTTGTCCATCGGCTTTTGAACTTGGCGAAACCGCAAAGATAGCCGTTCTCAGTACCCCAGAGGGTGATGATAAGCCGGTAAAGTACCCTGCGATTTTCGCAAAATCTACGGCTGTAATTATAAATAAAATCGATTTGCTCGGTGCGGTCGATTTTGATATCGATCGGGCTAAAGCCGATATCTTAAAATTGAATAAAGATGCTGAGATTTTCCCGATTTCCGCAAAGACCGGCCAGGGAATGGCCAATTGGTATAACTGGCTTTCAGAGTCGTCCAAAGTTTGAAAAGTGTGAATTAGCTTGACTTAAATCCTTATTTTAACTAAACTAAGGTCTCAAGTTCATTATTGTAATTATATGTTAGGGTGTATCTGATATGAATAAAAAATCGGCAATATTAATCGCAATTTTAATTCTTATTTTTGCTTTTAGCCCTGTATTTGCCTCTGTTAACATACGTGAAATCGAACGGGTACGCAAAAAAGCGGTTTTGGACGGCTCAGATTCAGCTGTTGTTGAGCAGTTTCTTGCCGATGCTATCGCCGAACTGGTTAATATGCGAGATTACTCTTCCATTTCAAGAGCCAGAGAGATGATAGTTGCAAATGAAAAATCCACTCAGCAAAGTGCCCGCCAGCAGTACGAGCAGATATTCACTAAAGCTGCTCACAAAGCTATAAAAAGCGGCTTCATCGAGGCAAGTCAGCTTGATACTCCTCAAAGACAATTCCTTGCCGAACTTAACCTTGTCATACTCCTCGCTGAGTTGCAGGACCTTGGCCTGGCGGATATTTCAATTGAAAAACTACAAAGCACCAACTCCGCCGTCAGATACTGGGCGGTAAAAAGTCTAACAGGAGCAGAGTTGGCACAGCAGATAAACGATGCCGGCTCATCAAGCAAAAACACAATTGGCAATATAATTAAATCGCTCAAAGATGTCGCCCAGAACACCGACCCGAGCATTATTGCCATGGTTGCGGATTTTTCAGTCAATATTAATCTTCCCGAAAGTGAGGACTTACTGCTTGCGATAGCCGGGTCGCGTATTAAAAAATACGCCGCCTCGAACGTCGAAGATGAGCTTGTTGATATACCATTGCTCAAGGCACTCTATCAGAAGCTCGGCTCTGCCCCGGCACAAAGAAAGCAGCTCGCCAAAGAATTCTGTCAGCTGTATTCTTATGTATTCCAGCGTTATATCAGCGGTTTTGATACTTTGAGCGATTCTCAAAAGGCTAACCTTACTTCGGTGCTGGTAGAGATTGAAGATAAGATAATTGACAAAATTACCGGTATAAAGCAGTCAAAAATAAAACGCCTGCTCATAAGTAAGGATATACAAGGCCTTCAAGCAGAGCATGACAGACTCTTAGGCTCCGACCTCTCAGCCGGCGCGATTTCGACTAAATTAAATGTAAAATACGGCAGTGAAAACTCTTCAACTGCTCCGGAAAAAATAAAAGCCGAATAATTTCTGATTCTTTAAGCTTACAAAAAATATTTTTCATCAGACTTAACCCTTTTGCTTATGGAAAAAGCATTTAAGTCCTTAATTTTACTCCTGATATGCTTATCATTTATCACCGGATGCAAAAACGCCGCAAAACAAGGTGATGCTAATGAAATGGTTCTTTACTCTGCCCTTGCAGCAAAGGTAAGAGGCCTTGATCCTGGTGACATTGGTGACACTACCTCTTCAGTTGTGGCAAGCCAGATATTCGAGTGTCTCTATCAGTATCACTATCTCAAACGTCCTTATGAGCTTATCCCGCAGCTTGCTGCCCAAATGCCGATTGCCAGCGAAGACGGCTTGACATATACTATAAAGATCAAAAAGGGGATTTGTTTTTCCGATGACCCGTGTTTCAAAGATGGCAAAGGCCGACAGCTTGTAGCAGGTGACATAGTTTATGCCTGGAAAAGGATTGCCAATATTAAGTATCTTAGTAAAAACTGGTGGATATTTGATAGCCGTATCGTTGGTCTTGACGAGTTTCGTGAATATACAAAGACATGTAAAAAAGCAATTGATGTAGATTATTCTTATCCGGTAGGGGGTTTGCAAACACCGGATGACTTTACTCTTGTTATAAAGCTCAAAAAACCATGGCCCCAGATCGTGTACTTGCTCGCTCATCTTCCTACCGCTCCAATAGCAAAAGAGGCTGTCGATTATTACAGCAAGGACATAATCAATCACCCCGTCGGAACAGGACCCTACAAGCTAAAGATATGGAATAGAGGCAGCTACATCGAACTTGTGAAAAACCCTGACTTCCATGACGAATTTTATCCGTCCCAAGCAGCTTCGGGGGACGTTCAATTAGGCTTACTCTCTGATGCAGAAAAAAAACTGCCGCTTGTAGATAGAATACTGTTGATGAATATACAGGAATCTCCCCCTCGATGGTTTTTGTTTTTACAGGGTAAAATAGACCTGTCAGCTATCCCGAAAGATAATTTTGAAAGCACTATAGACCAGCGAGGCGGTTTGACAGAAGATATGAAAAAACGAGATATTCATCTCGGTATCTTCCGCGACCCAAGCACATACTGGATAGGTTTTAATATGGAAGACCCTGTCCTTGGCGGCAATAAGCCCCTGAGAATGGCAATAAGCTGTGCTGTTGACAAGGCAAAGTTCATCGAGCTTTTTACTAACAATCGCGCCGAGATCGCTTACGGATTCATTCCGCCTGTTATGAAATCTTATAGTTCAGCCGTAAAGGATATAAGCCCCGTACGATACGACGTAAATAGAGCAAGAGAGCTTGTAGAAGAAGCCGAAAAAATTTACGGCGGCAAAATACCGAAACTCGTCTTTACTTTGCCTGGCACGGATGTTGTCGTTCGTCAGTATGGGGAATTTTACAGTCGATGTTTCAAAGAAGCCGGCCTCGATATCGAGATGGAATATATGGACTGGCCGACTTTTCAGGACAAGGTAAAAACTAAAAGTGCCCAGATTTTCAGTCTTGGCTGGATTGCCGATATCCCCGATTCCGAAAATTTCCTCCAGCTTTTTTATAGCAAAAACGTCTCACCCGGCACAAACAACTTCAACTATTCAAATCCAGAATTCGATAAGATATACGAGCAAATTTCCGTAATGCCAGATAGCCCCGAACGTACAAAGTTATACAGAAAAGCCGAACAGATAGTTGTCGAGGACTGCCCAGCCGTATTCCTCTATCACGGCGTAGCCTATGTTCTCTATCATGATTGGCTGCACAATTATAAACCGCACGGTTTCGGCTATGGTTTGAGCAAATACAGAAGAATCGATGTAAAAAAACGAGCCGCTTATAAGGATTTGTTGAAAAACATAAAATGATTAACTATGTCATAAGACGTTTGCTTTATACGATACCGATAGTGTTCGGTGTGCTGCTGATAACATTTGTTCTTTTTAATGTTGTAGGCGGTGACGTAACCGACCAGATAGCGGGAAAAGCCGCAAGCAAGGAAACTCGCGACGAAATACGAGCTGAGTACGGCTGGGATAAGCCGTTAATTTTTGCCCTCGACAGCCAATTTGTCAATCACATCAAAAACGCTGTAACTTTCAATTTCGGCAGATCATGGTCTGACAGAGAAAGGATTGTCGATAAAATAAAACGCGGAGCCGGCCCTTCATTGTCTCTTACCATACCAATGTTTATTGGCACTGTCTTGATTTCTATCAGCCTCGCTCTTGTGGTCGCTTTTTTGCGAGGTACCGTTTTCGACATTATAGTCGTTTTGCTCTGCGTTGCCGGCATGAGTATTCCGTTTCTGAGTTTCATACTTTTCGGCCAGTACTTCTTCGCTTTCAAATGGAGTCTTTTCCCCGTTTTTTTCTGGCCGGATCTATCGCCTCTGCAATATGTAGCTTTGCCTGTGATAATCGGCATAGCAGCCGGTCTTGGAAGCAACCTGCGGTTTTACAGAACTGTTATGCTCGATGAATTTCGCAACGACTATGTAAGAACTGCTTTTGCAAAAGGCCTCAGCACTCACAAAGTCCTTTTCAAGCACGTACTCAAAAACGCGATGATACCTATTATAACACAGGTCGTAATGGCTATACCATTTTTGTTTCTCGGTTCGCTGTTGCTGGAAAGGTTTTTTGGAATACCCGGCCTTGGTTACCTGATGATAGAAGCTATCGCCTCGCGTGACTTTCAGGTAATAAATGCTATGACCTACATAGGAGCGATACTTTTTGTAGTTTTCAATATTATCACTGATATCTGCTATTCTCTTGTTGACCCGAGGATAAGACTTGAATAACAAGCCGACAATAACAAAAAAACAATTGCCCAAAGGTGTTGGGTTCTGGAAAGATGGGTTTCGAAGACTCGCCCGTCGCCGGATGGCTATGGTATGCCTGTTCATAATCTTCGCATATTTCGCCATTGCCGCCTTCATCTATCTTGCAGAGGCCTTCAACTGGCAGTTATCCATAGTCGATTGGAGCAGCCAGGTCGGCGAAGAATATCAGCCGCCAAGCAAGGAAAACATCTTCGGCACGGATTTCCTCGGCAGATCGGTATTGCGAAAAACCATCTACGGAACAAAAATATCAATGACAGTTGCCTTCTGGGCCTCTATTATAAGTTTACTCATCGGTGTCCCCCTCGGTGCCATAGCCGGCTATTTCAGAGGCTGGGTCGATGAGTTAATCGTCTGGCTATACACCACTCTCAGCTCCATACCATATATTTTACTCATACTCGCTTTTGCCCTCGTCCTCAAAGACAAAAGCATCAGCTTCAGCTGGCTGCATCTTGGCACCCTCCAACTAAGCGGTATAACTTCGGTATACCTGGCGATGGGACTTACAAGCTGGGTCGGAATTTGCAGGCTCATTCGCGGAGAGATCATCAAACACAAAGAGCGAGAATACGTTCTCGCAGCACGCTCATACGGATGTAAAAACGCAAGGATAATATTCAGGCATTTGCTGCCGAACGTTTTCCACCTGATAATAATAAACTTTTCGCTTCGCTTTGTAAGTTTCATACAAGCCGAAGTGATCCTGAGTTTTCTCGGTCTGGGCGCAAAAAATCAGCCCAGCTGGGGCGCAATGATAGACACCGCAAGACTCGATCTTCCCAAAGGTTATTGGTGGGAAATGACAGCCGCAACGGTTGCGATTTTCTTTATTTCTCTGGCATTGAATATATTTGGAGATGCCTTGAGGGATTCTCTCGATCCAAAGTTACGGGTACAGTAATGAAAACGAAACATAAATTATTAACAATCGAAAACCTATCGACCCATTTCTTTACTCAAGATGGTGTTGCCAAAGCCGTACAGGGTGTCTCTTTCGATATAAACAAGGCCCGGACTTTCGCCCTTGTCGGCGAGAGCGGCTGCGGCAAAAGCGTTACCGCTCTGTCCATAATGAATCTCATCCCAAAACCGCCCGGCAAGATCGTATCTGGCAGTATATTTTTAGAAGGCGATAACCTTGTAAAACTCAACGAAAAAAAGATGCGTCGCATCCGCGGCAACCGCATCGCAATGATCTTCCAGGAGCCAATGACCAGCCTAAACCCCGTTTTCACAATCGGCGACCAGATAGCCGAAGCCATAAAGCTGCACCAGAAAAAACCTTCTAATCAGGCCTGGCAAATGGCTATCGAATTGCTAAAAAAAGTCGGCATCCCCGACCCCGACCGCCGAGTCAGTGAATATCCGCACCAGATGTCCGGCGGCATGAGACAGCGAGTCATGATCGCAATGGCTGTGAGTTGCAATCCAGACCTGCTAATAGCCGACGAACCCACGACCGCTCTTGATGTTACCACGCAGTCGCAAATCCTCGAACTGCTTTCCAGCCTGCAGAAACAAAACAACATGGCAATCTTACTCATTACTCACGATCTCGGCATTGTCGCCGAACGAGCCGATCAGGTGGCCGTCATGTATGCCTCGCGCATCGTCGAAACTTCATCTGCAAAAGACCTGTTCGCCGAACCGATGCACCCATACACGCAGGGCCTGCTCAAATCCATCCCGACACTCGGATGCAAGGATAAAAGACTATATACTATCGAAGGCAACGTCCCCAACCCGCTGCAATTTCCAACCGGCTGCAAGTTTCACCCGCGATGTCCTCTCGGCTGTGACGACAAACGCTGCCAGAGAGCCGAACCTGAATTGAGACAAATAGGCGATAACAGAACCGTTGCCTGCTGGTACGCCGCCGGATACGAAACAGAAAACGAAAGAAAAGAATACGAAAAAAAATATGGCAAACGAAAATAACAATTTACTCGAAGTCCAAAACCTCAAGACCTGGTTTGCGGTAAAAAAAGGCCTGCTCAAAAGAACTGTCGGCCACATCAAAGCCGTAAACGATATCTCTTTTGCGATAAGGCCGGGCCAGACTCTCGGCCTTGTCGGTGAGAGCGGCTGTGGAAAAACAACCGCTGCCCGTACCATTGCACGGCTTATACCCGCAACTACCGGAAAAGTATCTTTTGACCGATTAGACGTTCTCTCTGCCGGCGGCAAGGACCTCAAAAAAATAAGAAAGGAAATTTCGATAATCTTCCAGGACCCGTTCGGCTCGCTCAATCCCCGTATGACCGTTGCCGATATCGTCGGTGAACCCTTAAAAGTCCACAAAAACATTTCAGGCTCAGAACTAATCGAAAGGGTAGCCGGCCTCTTGCAAAAGGTCGGTCTTTCCGCCGACCATCTAAATCGTTACCCGCACGAATTTTCCGGCGGACAGAGACAGCGAATTGGCATTGCTCGCGCACTTGCTCTCAACCCGCGGCTGATTATATGCGACGAACCTGTCAGTGCGCTCGATGTCTCTATCCAGTCGCAGATATTGAATCTCCTCAAAGACCTGCAGGACGAGTTCGGATTTACTTATTTGTTTATCGCTCACGACCTTGCCGTTGTCGAATTTTTCTGCGATACGATTGCGGTTATGTACATGGGGAAGATCGTCGAACAGGCCTCTGCCGACGAGTTTTACCACAATCCCGTTCACCCATATACAAAGGCACTCATGTCCGCAATACCGCAGGTTGACCCAGCCCTGAGAAAAAAACTCACCCCCTTTACCGGCGAAGTTCCCAGTCTTCTCAATCCTCCAAAAGGCTGTCCTTTCCACCCACGCTGCCGGGATGCCTGCGAACAATGCAAACTCGACCTACCCCAGCTTCAACCGCTCGAGCATCAATCCGACCACCTCGTGGCATGTTGGAAATGCAAAAAAAATGTTAAAGTTCAGTAGTCT
>JADHXY010000020.1 GCA_016782755.1 Phycisphaerae bacterium
CAGAAATGAATTCCACCTCCTCTTTTGTCACCCAGATGAACCCCTCATCAGGTCCCGAACAGCAATTGCCACAGCCGCTGCACTCAAAGCTCAAACCCGCTATATACCATTTTTCCTTCATAATTTTTTGTAATTCACAAACCTTTTTTCCGAATAATTAATAAATTTTAATAAAAATTCCAAATTTTTAACAAAAAAACACACCCATTTTCACCATTTACCTCGCATATCAGCTGAATTTCTTCATAGCTTGGGAGAAAATTATAACTAAAAACCTGCTTCAAAGAAAGTAATACTGGAAAATCATCCGGAAAATAATATAATGATTTTTTGAGTTTGTTGAATGCAGATGATATTTGCGGGCGTAATTCAGCGGTAGAATGTCGGCTTCCCAAGCCGGATGTCGAGGGTTCGAATCCCTTCGCCCGCTTTTAACCATCCCCCCGACAAACCGTCTTAAGGGGCCAGAAATGCATCTTTTTGGCAGGAGGGCATCTCATTACCTTCGTAAACAACGGTATCTTTTAGTGTAAAGATATCATCGTTTGAAATGTTGGCGAGACGTGTTTTATTGAATCTTACAGAACCATCGCAAAATAACAGGTTCTGTCCCTTACGCCCATGATTTGAGCTGTTTATTGATCTTAGTTTATCATTGAGCCTGAGTTTGAAATTTCCTTCGAAAATCTCCGGCAGTTTCTCAAAAAGCGGATTTAGATCCGCCACCCATACCATCTTAGCCGGTGCAGGATTGGGAGCGTTTTCTTTGCAGCGTATGCGGAAACTGTATGTAACGTATCTTCTGGCAGGAAAATCGTTGAAATCGCTAACCTTAGACGGATCGAGCTGAAGTGCCCTTCCCTCTCTTCTGCCGGGGCATACAAAATCGTCGACATCTACATACCCTTTTTTAACAAGCAGCCACATGTGCCTTGTATTCGAGTGGTTTTCTCTGCCCTGGTATCCGACTTTCCACCATGGATCGCCCGACATTGTAGCCACAGCCGGCATTTGCCCATTGTTATCAGCTTTGTAGTTTTCAATGCCCCTGGCTATACTTCCGAGCTGATTTCGGCATGCGCCTTGCCAGTAGCGGGTTCGTGCGTATCTCAGCGGCGATATTACGACTGCAGAAATAAAAAAGATCATAGCGGCTACGGCTATGACCTCTCCAAAGTTTACCCAGAAGCGATTTTGTGAAAATTTAGTCCTTGATTGTTCTGCGGCAATAAGATCGGCGAGCCTTTGCTGAGAAAAGCTGGCTGCGCCATTTAGTTTTGATATTGTTTTTTCGAATAAATGGTCCGGACAATCGGAAAAATGCAAGTGATCAAGCGGTGCGAGAGATTTTTCGAAATTTTTTACCAGTTCTGCTGCTTGCGGGTTTTTTGAGATAATTTTTTCGGCTTCGATGCGTTCTTTTTCGGAGCATAAGCCCATTGAATACTCAACCAGCACTTCAAAATCTTTCTTATCCATTGAGGACATTATTGTTCTTTGCTCCTTACAGTAGCTTTCCAGTCTTTCGAAAACCTCGCGACGGCTGTGTGAAGCCGACTTTTGACGGTACCTATTGGTATACTAAGTATATCAGCCATTTGTTTGTACGAAAATTTATTAAAATATGCCAAAATCAGGATTTCACGGAGGTTATCGGGCATATTGGTAATAACTTCCTTAACTTTTGCGGAAGTTTCATCGCGTTCAAGATGATCGTAAGGAACTACTTCATCGGATGTGAGGGTGTTTACAACCTCATCAAAGGACATTTCGCCCGAATCGGCCATCATACCAATCCTGACGGCGGAGGTTCTCTGCCGCTTTCTGAGTGCATCTTTTGCTTTATTGGCGGCAATAGTGAACAGCCACGGCCTTAGCGGCCTGCTTGTGTCGAAGGTGTCTATGCTGTTGAATATCTGCAGAAAAGTTTCCTGGAAGACATCTTCAACCATTTCCTGGTTATTCAAAAAGCGTCTCAAGAATGCATAAAGCCCGTTTTTATACCTCGCAACGAGCTCTCTGAATGCAGTTTCCTCCCCGGCGGCGTAGCGTCTGAGAAGGTCTGCGTCTGTTTCTTTGTCGAATATTTTTTCCATAAGAGCACAAAAAACAAATTATCATTCAACACAAATATTATAACCAATTTATAAGTAAATGAAAATATTTTCTCATGGCTAGCGGCATGTTCTTGATATATTTTGTTTATCAGCTATAATTAATTTTGTAAACCGTAGTTTAAGAAGCAAGGTTTGCTTTTGCGGTTACAATAAAAGCTAATGAGGCATTTACTACCAAATAGATATTTAAGCGATATATACACAACACCACAAATTTTGGAGCAGCGATGGATCGCTCTTATTTCAGGCTGGTCAGGCCAACCAATTATCCCCGCATAAGAGTTGAATAATAGCGATTTATTTTTTAAAATGGTCGATTTGGAATCAATTGATGGCAGGAGAAAAGAGATGGTTAAAACCGCCGAAAAAAAATTGACTCGCCCTGTAATAAACGTCCTTGAATGTAAAGGCTGCGGCAGGTGTATTATAGCATGCCCTAAGGACGTTTTAGAGATGAGCAGCGAGCTTAATGAACGAGGTTACCATTTTGTAAAATACAAAGGAAGCGGATGCATCGGCTGTGGCAACTGCTATTACAGCTGCCCGGAACCGCTGGCATTAGAAGTTCATATCGTCGAAAATGATAAAGAGCAGAAATAGTTTTCTGTTTATATAAAGGACAAACCGATGGCAACAAAATTGGTGAAAGGGAATTCGGCTGTTATAATCGGCGCTTTGTATGCCGGCTGTGACTGCTATTTCGGATATCCTATTACTCCCGCAAGCGAGATACTGCAGGATGCAAGCTTATACTTTCCAAAACTCGGACGAAAGTTTGTGCAGGCGGAATCAGAAGAAGCAGCAATAAATATGGTTTACGGTGCAGCCAGTACTGGTCACCGTGTGATGGCGGCGTCTTCGAGTCCGGGAATGAGCCTCAAAACAGAGGGGATATCATACATCGCAGCCGCTGAGCTTCCGTGTGTGATAGTGGATATCATGAGGGCGGGGCCGGGCCTCGGGAATATCGGGGCCGAGCAGGGTGATTACAGCCAGATGGTGAAGGGAGGCGGTCACGGTAACTATAAAAATATCGTACTCGCTCCGAACTCTGTTCAGGAAATGTGCGATTTTACGGCCAAGGGGTTTGATCTGGCCTTCAAGTACCGCATACCTGTGATAATACTGGCAGATGGCGTTCTTGGCCAGATGATCGAACCGCTTGTTTTTCCCAAAAAAGCAATAGAGCCTACAATTGACGAATCATGGGCTGTCGGCGGCACCGCAGAAACAAGGGGCAACATGATATCTACGATAATGCTTGATTTTGACGAACTTGAAGAACTTAATGAAAGGCTGCAAAAAAAATATGAACTAATTGAAAAGGCCGAGGTCGATCACGAAGGTTACCAGCTCGAAGATGCCTCAATTGTATTAGTATCTTACGGTATCAGCAGCAGGATCGCCCGAACAGCTGTGGACATAGCCCGCAAACAGGGTTACAAAGCGGGACTGTTCAGGCCGAAAACCTTGTGGCCCTTTCCGAAAGACGAATTGAAAAAACTGGCAAAAGGCACAGATAAAGAATTTATCTCGGTAGAGATGAGTAACGGCCAGATGATCGAAGATATAAAGCTGGCCATAGAATGTTCTGCTCCGGTCGATCTGGTGAGCAGGATGGGCGGAAACTTGATAACGGTCGAACAGATAACCGAGAAGATCAGCCGGATAGCAAATAAAAGGGGATTAAAATGACGGAAAAAGTTATCGGTAAAGCCCCGGGGTTATATAAAGAATTTGTGCGCAAGGGCGGATCAGCTCCGACGGCAACTCATTACTGCCCCGGGTGCGGTCATGGTATATTGCACAAGATAATTGGCGAAGCGATGAGCGACTTTGATATTCAGGACCGAACCATCGCTATCAGTCCGGTCGGCTGTGCCGTGTTTGCATATTATTATTTCGACTGCGGTAATGTTCAAGCCGCTCACGGCAGAGCACCAGCGGTTGCAACAGGCATATCAAGGGCAAGGCCGGATTCTGTAGTCATATCTTATCAGGGTGATGGTGACCTTGCTTCTATTGGCCTCAACGAAACTCTGCAAGCAGCAAACCGCGGCGAAAAAATAGCTGTAATATTTGTCAACAACACCGTTTATGGAATGACCGGCGGACAAATGGCTCCGACGACGCTTGTCGGCGAAAAAACTTCGACATCGCCAGATGGCCGCGATCCGAGATTTTCCGGTTACCCGATTCACATGTGTGAGTTGATAGATACTCTCAAGGCCCCGGTATTTATCGAACGAGTGTCGCTATCGGATATCGCACATATTCGCAAGGCAAGAAAAGCCATACGAAAAGCTATCGAAATACAAAGCCAAGGCAAAGGTTATGCCTTTGTCGAGGTTCTATCAAACTGCCCGACAAACCTGAAACAAAACGCCGAACAGACGATAGAATGGATTAACGAGCATATGGAAAAAGAATTTCCTCTTGGCAATTTCAGAGATACAAGCAATGATGTTGATAAAATCGAAAAAATTTACAGCGACTTCTCCGTAGAGTCACTGGATGAAATTTTCGAGCTGGAAAAAGCCCATATCTTCGATACCAAAAGTGGCGGAAATTACGCCGCACGCCGTCTTAAAGTTGCTGGTTTCGGCGGTCAAGGCGTATTGAGTATGGGGCTTTTGGCAGCCGGAGCCGGATGTTTTGCCGGTCACGAGGTAAGCTGGTTTCCTTCTTACGGCCCTGAACAGAGAGGCGGAACAGCCAACTGCTCGGTAGTCATATCCGATGATCCTATCGGGTCGCCAGTGGTTCAGTATCCCGATATACTTGTAGCAATGAACAGGCCGTCACTTGAGAAATTCGCAGCCGATGCTGTCAGCGGTGCGACTATATTCTATGATTCGTCAGCGGGACAATTCGACCCGCCGGATGGGATAACGGCTGTATCGGTGCCAACTATTGAAATAGCGAGAAAAGCCGGCAGCGAAAAAGCTATCAATACAGCTATGCTGGGAGTTATGATTCAATCTGGTGTTCTGGGTATTGGAAAAACACACTTCTGTGAGGCTCTGAAAGTTCATTTTGCAGCAAAGCAAAAGGTGGTTGATATCAACCTCAGGGCAATAGACCTTGGCAGCGAATGGGCAAGAGAAAACCTCTAAACCTGGATTTCCCATAGGAATTCGTGCAAAAGTGGGTATTGGAAGAAAGGCGAGGCACAAAAAACTGTTTTTCATATCTGGAAATAGAGAGGATTAGTTAAATTAAAGAATCTACCAAGAAATTACGTGATACATATAAGTTAAAGGCTGATTCTCCGTTTTATCATAAAACATTTGGTCTTTGGATGTGTCTTGATGCGTGGCATGAGCAAGGTTTGCCGCGAGATGTTGATCTGGATGAGTTTTTTATGTTCGATGAGCCCGGTTATCATGAACTGGGGCAGCTTGGCTGGTGTGAGGCTGCATTTGAGCCCTTGTTTGAAGAGAAGGTTCTTGAAGATAGAGGTGAACATGAAGTTGTGCAAGACACTGCAGGCAGGGGTGTTTTGTTTTTCAAAGGCAAGCGTCAGGGATTTATGCCGGAGTATATCGACCATCCAGTCAAGGATATGAAAACCTGGCAGGAGAATGTTAAATGGAGGCTTGATCCTACTGTTGCTGTTCGATATACAGATCTTGAAAATCGGATGGATGAGGCAAAGGCCACAGCAGATAAGGGCTTGATGATTCAGCAGAATATCATTGGCGGGTACATGTTCCTTCGTAGCCTGATGGGGCCGGAAGATATTATGTATGTCTTCTACGACAATCCCGAGCTTGTGCATGATTGCATGAAAACATGGCTTGTTCTTGCTGATAGTGTTCTTGCAAAACATCAGGAGTATATTGCTATTGACGAGATGTTTTTTGGCGAGGACATTTGTTATAACCACGGACCTCTGATTTCGCCGGATATGATAAAGGAATTTTTGTTTCCATACTATCAGCAGCTGATCAACAATGCAAAAGCCCGTCAGGCAAAAGATGGTCGAAAGATTTATATACAGCTCGACACCGATGGCGATTGCAGACCGGTGATCGATTTGTATAGAGAAGGTATCGGTATGGATATACTCAGTCCGTTTGAAGTTGCTTCCGGCTGTAATGTTGTTGAGCTAGGCAAACAGTATCCATGGATAATTATGAGCGGCGGAATCGACAAAAGAGTTCTGGCAGAGGATACGGATACTATCGACCGTTATCTGGATGGCATATTACCTGCCATGCGGAAACGCGGCGGCTATATCCCTACATGTGACCACGGCGTACCACCGGAAGTTTCATGGCAGAACTATCTGCATTATCGTAAACGTTGCGTTGAATATGGAAGTTAGAAATGGATTTCGATATACTTTACACTGAAGACAAGAGGCTATTATTTGCAATGTTGTTTGCAGGATTTTATTTTCGCTGTGATTCAAGGAACATGGAGAGTATCTCGGCTGCGGCTATGGCGTCGAGGCGTTTTTTCTTTTTCTTGCGAGTGAATTCAGCTTCTGCGATTTTTTCTTTTGCCACAAAACTGCTAAGTCTTTCGTCCTGAAAATAAACGGGCAGGTCTGTAAAGCTCTGTAACTGAGCGGCAAAGGCTTTTGTTCTTTTGGCTTGAAAACCCTCGCTGTCGTCCATGTTCAGAGGCAATCCGATCACGATGGCCTCAATATTTTCCTGGCAGATAACATCCTTGATCTTTTGATTGACTTGTTTTGGATTATCGATAACCGCAAACGGCGAGACAAATGATTCGCTCTGGTCACAAACAGCAAACCCCGTTCTTTTCAGCCCGTAATCAATTGCTAAATATCTCATTTTTATAGATACTTTTTGCCGCCGTGTTTTTCTATTTCTTCAAGCAGCTCTTTAATCCTATGCGTCTGGTTTAGATTACATACAAGCGTAACGTCGGAAGTGTGAACTATGACGACATTTTCAAGACCAATCGCAGCTACAAGGTGGTTGTCTTTATTCGATACAATGACGTCGTTTTTGCAATCAAGCATTTCGTATTTTTTGGCCACAACGATATTGCCGTGATCATCTTTCTTTATAAAATCCGCTAAGGAATTGAAAGCACCAAGATCGATCCATCGGCAGTCAAGCTCAAATGCTTTGACATCCGAGGCTTTTTCCATAACGGCAAAATCAATGCTTATCTTAGGGAGCTTTGCAAAATATTCATTGAGCGTGGTATTCTGGGCGGTAGTCTGCCAATCCTTTTTTATCTTCGCAAGCGGTTCAACTATTTCAGGAAGAAACTCCCTCAGCCGCTCAAGTATCGTGGCTGCCTTCCAGGTAAATATCCCGGAATTCCACATATAATCGCCCTCTTTGAGATATTCTTCGGCGGTAGCTTTGTCCGGCTTTTCCTTGAATGAGTCAACGGTATATACCGAATTTTCACAAACATCACATTTAACGGGATTAACGCATTTAATATAACCAAGCTGCGTATTTGCAAAGGTGGGCTTAAGACCGAAAGTCACCAGAGACTCAGGATTTTTTTCGACAAAACTCAGAGCATCTTTTATCGCCTGCTGAAGAGCTTCCGGCGGATCAAGTATCTGGTCAGCTGAGAGTACAACCATATTTGCCTGCGGATCGAATTTTGTCAGGATAGTTGCAGCCAAACTTATAGCACCGGTTGTATCTCTTACTACCGGTTCTGCAATGACATTAAAAGACGGCAATTCGGGCAGCTCTTCACGCACAATCTCGATATAGTCGGCATTTGTCATCACCAGGATATTGCGGTAATCGAAAAGCGATGTCAGTTTCTTAAAGCAGCTTCGCAAAAGTGTCTCGCCGGCTATAAAATCCAGCACCTGCTTGGGCTTTTTTCTCCTGCTCAAAGGCCATAGCCGCTTCCCTGAACCGCCCGCCATTATCACTGCATAATTCATATTAAGCACCTTAGAAAAATTCAACGTCAGACTATATAGTTTTCGTCAATTTTGGTTACAGGCCCTATTTTTTTTGCGAGTTCCTCAAAACCTTCTTTGCCCATCAGTGCAAAAGTCGCTTCCTTGCCAAGTTCCACAGCCGGCTGATCGTAGGTATTGATGTTGAATAACGCTCCGGCATATGAGGTTGTAACTTCGTAAAGATAAATGAACTGGCCGATCGTGTGTGCATTTACCTCGTCGAAAAGTACCGTAAGACACGGGCGTTTGTCATGGAGGAGGGCATATTCGGTCGCTTTCTTTTCGCTGTTGAGCAGCTTGCTCATTTTTGCACCGGCTAAGAAACCCAATTCCGGGGCACATTGAGGCTCCGGGCCGATCTCGAGGTCATTTTCAAAGTTTTCGACCTGGAGGAATGTAAAAAGCTTATCATTCGGGCCCTCGCGATAGAGCTGAACCTGGCTGTGCTGGTCGGTCGTACCCAGTGCCTTTATCGGGGTCGGGCCGACAAATACGTCATTGCCATTCAGGTCTTTGGTTTTGCCGAGACTCTCCGCCCACAGCTGCCTGTACCAGTCGGACAGATCTTTGAGGGCGTAGTTGTACGGCATCATCACGCTGTTTTTCTTGCCTTGATTGTAATAATGGAAATTTATAGCCGCATTTATCATAGCCGGATTTTTATAAAAGTCTTTTTCGCTAACCTTGCTATCCATCGCTCTTGCACCAGCCAACAACTCTTCGATATCAATACCGCATATAGCGGCGCTCAGAAGCCCCACATCGCTGAGTACGCTAAATCTTCCGCCAACACCATCGGGGACCTGCAAGCATCTTAAACCCGCATCATTAGCGATTGCTCGAAGAGTGCCTTTTTCCGGATCAGTAGTAGCTACTACCTGATTCTTAAAGCCTTCGGCTCCGAGTTTATCCGTTAGCAGTTTTCTTACGATCAAAAGCTGGCTTGCAGTCTCGGCAGTTCTTCCCGATTTGCTGATGACATTAAAGATAGTTTTATCGAGCTGTGGCGTGCACCAATCTAAAAAAGAAGACAGCTGAACAGGGTCAACGTTGTCGAATACAAAAAGCCTCGGCCCTTTTCGCTGGTCAGAGTCAAGATTATACATATAAGGATTCAAAGCGGTTTGCAGGGCTATATTGCCCAGTGCCGATCCGCCTATACCAAGTACAACAAAATTCTCACAGCCCTGATTCATCAGGTCGGCGGCAAGGTTTTGAATATTTTTGAGGTTTTCAGTTTTATAAGGCAACTGGCGATACGGTGTCTTGCCGGCCTGTCTCTCGGCATCAAGCAGGTCTGTAACGGGGGAAGTGATTTTTGCCAGGTTCTCGAATTGTTCTTTTGTGATGCCGTGTTCTTCGCCAATAACTTCTGCAGTGGTATTTTTGTAATAGAGCTTCAATAAAGACCTTTTCATGATAATTATCCAAATCCTTCAAAAACAGTTAATAATCGATTATTCTGCACCTGAGGTCTTATATTATGCAAAGAACAGGCATTTATCAATTGTTAACTTTAAAAAGATTTGCATATTTGAGCAAAAGTGTTTTCGTCTCCCCCGAATTGAAACGCACCTCAACAGTGCTGTTTTCGCCTATCGATGTAAATTTTTTGACCGTTCCAAGTCCGAACTTTTTATGGATCACTTGCTCGTTTTTTCTAAATGCCGGCTCGCTGGACTCAAAGCTGTTATCATAGCTGCTGTTATCATGAAAATCGTAAACCACCAACGGCTCGATCTCCGGCTCGCAAATCAACGAAGCTTCATAGAGAAACGGGGACGGAACGGTTCGCAGCATCTGGCCGTGAATAGTCCTATACCGGGCATAGCTGAGATAAAGGTTCTTCCTCGCACGGGTTATGCCGACAAAAAAGAGCCTTCTTTCCTCTTCGGTTTCGTCTTCATCATCGCAGCTTCGCTGGTGCGGCAAAAGACCCTCTTCAATCCCTATAATAAATACGTTATCAAATTCAAGCCCCTTTGCCGCATGCAGGGTCATGAGTGCAACCTTGCGGCTCGAAGTATCGTATGCATCAGTATCACTGAAAAGGGATATCTGCTGGAGATAATCGTTTAATGAAAGCTCGCCGCCCTGCTGGTCGTACTTGCCAGCCGCATTTGCAAGCTCGTTAACATTCTCGATCTGGCTTTTTTCCGGATCAGCGTTATTGAGGTAATGCTCTTTAAGTTTCGATTCTTCAAATACCATCTCAATGAGTTCCGAAACGGGCAGGTCGATCTGTTTTTTGAATTTCTCGATCAAACTAACAAATTTTGCGATCTTGGCCTTTGCTCCTTTTGCAAGGGTATCTATTAACTCAACCTTACAAAGTGCCTGCCAAAGTGTAATATTGTTTGTAACAGCGTAGGATTTCAATCTGTCTATCGTGGTCTTGCCGATACCGCGGGCAGGTGTATTTATAATTCTCAAAAGTGCTATGTCATCTTCGGAATTAGCGAGAACTTTGAGGTATCCGAGGACATCGCGAATTTCCTTTCGGCTGTAAAACTCGACGCCTCTTACGATCTGATACGGTATCTGTAATTTTACAAGCGATTCTTCCAATACCCGGCTCATAGAATTTACCCGGTAAAATACGGCTATCTGGCGAGGATCAACGCCCTTGGCTGTTAGGTCGGCTATTTTTTGCGCAACGCCAGCCGCCTCTTCGTACTGGTCCTCGCAAGCAATGCATTGTATGTCTTCGCCGCTGGGTTTGGTGGCTATGAGCTTCTTAGGCTTTCGGTTACGATTGACGGCTATCAGCTTGTCTGCTGGTGTTAATATCTGCGGTGTGCTTCTGAAATTCTCTTCGAGCTTTACCACCACTGCATCAGGATAATCGGTTTCAAAGGCGAGTATATTGCGTATATCAGCACCTCTCCAGCGATAAATGCTCTGGTCGGGGTCACCGGTAACGCAAATATTTTTATGCTCGGAGGCAATGAGCTTTGCGATTATGTACTGCGCCTGGTTTGTGTCCTGGTATTCATCGATGAGAAGATATTTGAATCGGTCAGAAACCTGTTTTCTTACATCTGCGTTATTTTCGAGCAGAAAAGCTGTTTTCATCAAAAGATCATCAAAGTCAAGAGCATTTCTCTGCGACAATAAGCTTTGGTATTCTTTGTAAACGCCCGCAAGTGTCCTCGAAAAATAGTCGTCAGCTTGTGCCGAAAAAATTTCAGGTGTGCGAAGTTTGTTCTTAAGAGTCGATATCGCATCCAACATTTTTGCCGGCGTGAAATTGGATGTGTCCAGCTGGCAGCTTTTTATAGCTTCTTTTATGCACCTTTTCTGGTCGGCGGCATCGTAAATGCTAAAGTTTGATTTTAGCTTAGCCTCGTGTGAATATTGTCTGAGCAATCTCACACAAAGCGAATGAAAAGTGCAAAGAGTTACACCGCCGGCAGATCCGAGGTCATAAGCTCTGTTCTGCATCTCTTGTGCGGCTTTGTTGGTAAATGTTATAGCACATATATTATGCGGGTTGACACCGGATTCGATAAGCGCAGCGATACGGTATGTTATCACGCGTGTTTTGCCGCTGCCGGGGCCTGCGAGAATGAGCAAGGGTCCGTCCTTGTGCAAAACAGCTTTTTTCTGGGAGTCAGTAAGTTGTCGGCTGAGTATACTATTCATTTTCCTGGGATTTTTGCTGCTGTTCGATTTGTTTGCTGAATTCGGCTTCGATCTTGGCAAATTGTTTTGCAAGTTCCGGCTTTTCGATCCTTATCCTCTCGAACAAACTCTTTTTGAAATCAGCTGGATATTGCGGGGAGGCAAAGAAATCTGTCAAAGCAAAATACTTGAATATATCAAAATCAGGTAGATCAATCCTGTTTTCGTCACGGTATGAAGTCTGGTAAAGATTGTACACCTGCTTTGCGATCTGCTCAATAGCATATGCTTCGTCATCTTCATAAACAGCATATCTAAAATAGCTTTCCATCAGCCTCATATGAACCAGCTCGTGCGCGTTTGTTAAACCTATCCCATCAAGCTCTTCTTTAAGGCGATCGGCTATAAACTTATCAAAGGACTTATCGAATCTTTTGTCGGGATAAAGCTTTCTGAGCTGGTTAAATATGGCAAAGGCCTTTTTTCTATTACCGGATTGATTAAAAGAAAATGCTGCATTTATCAACATATTCCGATGACCCATTTCCAGCGATTCTATGGAACTTTCTCTTGCCTGCTCTTTTCCCCTGTTTTTGGCTAATAAATCCATCGCCGAATCATTATAGCTGTCGAACATCTGGAGATCTGAACGCAGGAAAATTGTTTTTTCCACTTCACTCGAATTTGGATCAACGCTTGTATGAATGTATATCTTTCCTCTTCTGAAAAGATTCTGAAGGCTATGAAAAACCATCCTGTCGGCATTGATCTCACTGACACTGAATTTATTTGACGTAACTGTTTCAAGCCCTCTTGCCGCCCAGTAAATCGCATGCGTATCAGGATGCCTCCAGTCAAGCGGATACCTGGCATTAGGGTCATCATAATCTTTAGGCCCGTACTCCTTATTAAGCCTTTCCATAAATTCAGGTTCAAGCTTCCATGTGTTTCTCAACTCGTAAGCATTTGCGAAAATATCAAACTTCATCAGTGTTTCGCCACCGGCAAAGTCACTCAATACATAGCCGGCCTCCTGCTTAAAGGTATCAGGCTTTTCTCTTAGCGTAAGATAATTGCTTACAAAAAATTCGTCATCCGAAAACTTCTCGTCAGCAGCTTTGAGCTTCGATACAAAATCGGCGACATTTGCATCGGCTATGATCTGCTCGAATGTGTCGGGAGACTGAGCAAGTTTGGCAAAATACTTATTATCCGCAGGCCCTAACAAAGGC
This sequence comes from Phycisphaerae bacterium, assembly GCA_016782755.1. GTDB lineage: Bacteria > Planctomycetota > Phycisphaerae > Sedimentisphaerales > Anaerobacaceae > BS750m-G65. The sequence continues at coordinate 12,891 of JADHXY010000020.1, forward strand.
TGCATGCTCTCGGCAAGCTGGAGCTTGTAATATTTGTGAGCCTCATCGGTTACCCCACCTATTTTGTGCTGAAAGATCATAGCCAGCTCACGATACAACTCTACGCTTTTGGGATTGACCTTGATACCTCTATCACGAAGAAGCTCATAGCCGTTTCTCACCCACCGCCACCTCTCTTCGGGTCTCTCCGGCGGGATAGCCACAGAAATATTATAAGCCATATTCCAGGCATTAAATTGCCAGACACCAGCAAAACGAGGCTGAAGAACGGTTATCCAGTCCGCCAACTGCTTGGCATCAAAATATAGCCCCTTATCCTTTAGCATATCAGCCCTCATCCAGAGTATATCAACCACAAGACCTCTGAATGCACCCATAGCCACCGTAGCAAAAGCGAGCGAAGGAGGAGCATTCTCAAGCGGCTCATTGATCACGAGCTTCATTTCTCTGCGGTCAGCATTTATATTATCAAGCTGGCTGCCGGCCATGAGAAAAAAACTCACAGCCGCCAAAAAACATACAAAACAAATTATCTTATCGCGTAAACGCATCTATTATTCCAGCAGATTAAATTATTACCTTAGCTATCTCTTTGTAAGAAAAGATAATGATTGAGACTAAAAATAAAATCATAGATTTCAAGGCTACCATAAAAAACGCTATCCGGCCCAGTGCCGCCCAGCTCAATAGCCGTGCTTCGACGAGGTAACCGGTCGGATTGGCTTTGTCTAACTGGGGCAGCAGCTTTATCAGCGGACGAACCGTATAGAAATAAAGAGTCCCCATATTCTCACTTAGCGAATCGAACGAGTCGAAGATGAAACCGCTTATCACACCCGTGAAAAAAACCACGATGCACAAAAGTATCGCCACCGGAAACGACAAAAAGGTAGCGGAAAAAACTCCCAGTGCCGCCAGAAATATCAGACGGCAGAAAATCAAAAGAGCTGCTCTGGCAAAATTCCAGCTGAAACTGTCCGCCTTGTAAAGTATCTCCAACCCCTCCTCTTCGGTAAACATCACAACAGTATCGTTGAGCTGGGGATCATTATAAAAAACCACACCTAAATAACCATCGTCTGCGATTACATCGGAGGGTATTTTTATTTCCTGATAAGTTCTTATAAGGTCCCTGCTTTCGTAAGTAAAGATCGGCACGTCGATTTTATCACCGAATTTCCTCACGTCGCCAGCAATCCACTTGCCAGTCACCTTAAGATCATGAGGACTCTTTGAAACATCATATTGAAATCTCAAATAAAGATCATCGCCCGGGTTGGCAGGTTTAACGTTATTGAATTCCCACAAAAGCTCCCTGGCTGGTATTACACTTCGGGAATCTTTTTTCGCTTCCTTCGTAAGAGTAGCTATCACCCTTCCATACAAATCCCTGTCGGTCTTTGCCCTTTGCGGAATAGAGCCATCCTTAAGACCCTTTTGGAATTGCTGCTGGACTTCCGCGCTGACATCTACTTCAGCAGGTCTAAGCGAAGCCCTCGCCGTGAAAAACTCATCATTCACGCGATCAATCTGCTCAGGGCTTGTCTTGGTAAATTTCGGAATAGCCAGTGTTATTGAATATATGAATGCCGAGAAAAAAAACAAAAGTATCGCATCGAGAATTATTACGCCAGCCAGTTTGCCGATCATAAGTTGGTATCTTTTAACCGGCTTGGTAAGGACCATATATATCTGACGATCACCAAGGTCACTGGTAAGCGAATATATCGAAACCGCTATCGTAAGCAAACACAGCAGAAAACCGGTCAGCGACAAACCGTAACTGACAAAAGTCTGAAGCCGGCCCTTCAAAGTTCCATCACCGCCCATGGCAGAACCCATCACAGGCAGCAGAACCAAAAGCAATAAGACGAAAACCGCAACGATTTTCATTCTCACAGCTTGCCTGATGGTATTTACAGCAACCGCCCGGATACTATGCATCATTAAAATCTCCGCGATTTCGCTCATCTTCCGTTTCGATTTCGCTGGTATCACCGCTTCCCATCAGTTGATCGAGAATATCTTCATTAACCTCATCGATCTGCCGTATCGGCTCAGGCTCTACCTGCTTTGTCTCGACGGTAAATTCCTGGTCGCTCGAAGTCAGCTTATCCAGCATGGACTCATCCGTCTGCGGCTGTTGGGTTTTTTCTTCTTCGGCCTGCTCATTCGCTCCAATATCCTGCTTCTCACTGACAGATACGTCTGCAGAAACCAGTTTGTCCAGAAGTTCTTCACTGCCGGATCGATTCTTAAGGAACGAGCTGATTTGAGTAGTGCTAACGGCACCGCTTGTTTTTGCTTTTTCTTGCTGGGCACGGGCAACGGTTTTGATGAAATAATTCTCAAGTTTTTCCATCGGTGAATCAACCTCGAACTCGCTGCATTCGTGCCTTATTATCTGCTCGATGTCACCTAATGCCTTGTCGCTTAAATGACCTGTCGTTATCTGTCTTTTCTCCGAGAGTTCGAGCAGCTGGCGAACCTTGCCCTGCTCCTGAATTTTGCCACCGTAAAGAATTGCTATCATGTCGCAAACATCCTCGACATCTGCAAGTAGGTGACTGCAAAGCAATATAGTCTTTCCACGCTTTGCAAGCTGAACGATAAGGTCCTTTATCTGCCTTGTTCCTATCGGATCGAGACCTGTCGTAGGCTCGTCGAGTATTAGCAACTCCGGATCATTTATCAATGCCTGTGCCAGCCCGATCCTTCGAGCCATTCCCTTCGAGAATGTACCCACCGGCCTGTTTGCCACGGCTGTAAGTCCGACCATATCAAGAAGGGCCTCGGTGCGTGTCTTTCTGACCTTTGCCGGCAACCCAAAAAGCCTTCCATAAAAATCGAGCGTCTCTCTTGCGTTAAGGTACTTATATAAGTATGACTCTTCGGGCAAAAACCCGATCTTGGCGGAGATATTCGTATCCCGACCATCTCCGCCAAGTACCAGGGCACGGCCATTCGTAGGATGGAGAAGTCCCAAAAGCATCTTTATGGTAGTCGTCTTTCCCGAACCGTTCGGACCAAGCAACCCGTAAACCTGATTATACTCGACCTTCAAATCAAGCTCTTCTACCGCATAAACCTTGTTCCTCCCCCACCAGTCAGAAAAGACTTTGGTCAGAGAGAGAGTTTCGATGGCATATTTCATAAATTAAAACCTGAAAAAATTATTTGCTTTTTTTATGATCAAGCTCTTCGCCAAATCTTACAAGCCTTGCACTATTGAAAACTACCAGCAGTGAACCGGCAAAATGCAAGATAGCCGCAATTTCCGGCCTTAAGAATTTGACCGCAGAAATGCCCAGCACAATAAAAGTTACACCAAATCCGAGATTTTGAACTATAACGCTTCGTGTCTTCCGTGAAAGCCCAACCAAAAACGGCAGCCTTCTCAGATCATCGCTCATAAGGACTATAGAAGCCGAATTCAAGGCAATATCACTTCCGGCTGCCCCCATAGCAATACCAAGATCGCCAGCCGCCAAAGCTGGTGCATCGTTTATCCCGTCACCTACAACCACTGTGGTGTGTCCATCCTTTTTAATCTTTTCAACGATAGCAAGCTTATCCTGGGGCAGGCAATGAGCCTTAAAATCGGTACAGCCCAGTTCAGCAGCAACTCTATTAGCAACCTCTTCCCTATCACCGGTGAGCATCGTAACCCTCTTGACACCATGATCGAGCAGATCCGCCACAGCCGCTTTCGCCTCCGGCCTGGTCTTGTCCTGCATACCTATCCATCCGATGCATTTTGAATCCTTAGCAACAAACAACGTACTGAAACCCTGCTCTTCGTGCAGCTGCGGGCCAGCAACGCCATTCATATCAACATTATTTTCAACAAGGAAAGTATCCCTGCCAACCATCACAGCCGACGAATTAACGCTGGCTCTGACACCCTTGCCGGGAGTCTCCTCAAAATCAACCGCTTGCGGCATTTGAAGGTTGGCTTGCTTCGCAACATCCTGAAGCGCCCTTGCTGCCGGGTGCTTACTCATCTGTTCTGCAGAAGATGCAAGCGACAAAAGCTCTGCCGCCTCAACATTCTCTGCTGGCGTTAACTTTGTAACGAAAAGCTTTCCAGTAGTTAATGTCCCTGTCTTATCAAACACCATAGCTGTCATCCTGCCGGCTATTTCAAGATCAGCCACATTCTTAATCAATACACCCATCCTCGCAGAAGCAGAAATCGCCGCCACCATAGCTGTCGGGGTCGCTAATATCAATGCACATGGACATGAGATTATCAGAATGGTAATAAAGTTGTTTATCTCGCCCGTAAAGAACATCACAATCGAAGCGATCATAAGTATCGTCGGAGTGTACCACCGGGCATATTTGTCGATTATCCTCATGATGGGTATCTTAGTCTGCTCCGCCTCAATAATAAGCGACTGAACCTTGCCGAGTGTAGTATCTTTACCCGCCTTGGTAACCGTAATATCCAGAACGCCGTTGAGGTTATTAGTACCCGCAAAAACCTGCATGCCCGGCACCTTGTCAACCGGCAGTGACTCGCCGGTGATTGTTGCTTCGTTGACGCTGCTGATACCTTTACTTACCTGCCCATCGGCGGCGATATTGTCACCCGGGTAAACCCTTATCAGGTCTGTCGACTTCAATTCCGAAACCTTCACCTGTTCTTCGGTCCCATCACCATTGATACGCGTAGCTTTGGTAGGGGTCAGCTTTATCAAGCCCTCAATAGATGCCCTCGCTCCAAGAGCCGTTCGCGTTTCCATCAGCTCGCTCAAAAGCATAAAAAAAGCAACGATACCAGCTGCTGAATATTCCTCGCTTGCAAATGCTGCAAGTATCGCCAATGCAACAAGCTCATCCATATGAGTATGCTTACGTATAAGGCATTTAATCGCATGCCACACGATAGGAGCACCAAGCAATATAGCGCCTACCATAGCAAGAAGCTGTGAGTGGTCGCTGTTGACTCCGAAAAATATCATCGATACCCAGCTGCTGATCAGAAACATACCACCTGCCAGCGTACCAATGAGTGCAAGACTTACACGTACCTGCTTGTCATGAGTATGGTCACTGCCAACTTCATCTTTTAAGTGCAAATGTTGATGGGCCATATTTATATATCATCCTCTAAAAACAGATATTTCGATTATTTACTAATCCTTATCTTTTTGCTTTTTGGCAGACGGATCACGATTTATCATTATTCGCAACTCTCTGCCATTCGTGCTATTGCTCGGCTGAATCACTATCTTTTCAGTTACGTTATCGAGTACATCTTCGATCGCATCCTGATATATCCTCTGCAAAACAAGCTCAGGCCGCTTATTATACTCAGGCAGTATCTTGTTAAGATAATCTGCATTTGCCCTGGCTGTTTCTACAGTTTCGGTTTTGTAGGCTTTTGCCTTATATATTTTCTCCCTCGCACTTCCAGCCATCAAAGACCATAAGTATTCCTCATTTTCGGGGTCATTAACCTCGCCGTGCATGATCTTGAGTAATTGATCGACCTGTTCAAGATTCAAACCCGTAGTTTCGTTAAGGGTATTTTCACTGTAACCTTTAGCCTCAGCGATCAGCCTCGGCCCTACCTGCGAAGCCCTGACATACGCCCAAAACGCCTGATCGGCCTGTCTTGGCCATGTAACATCAGTCAACTGCACAGAATCTGCGGTTATCCCACTGGCTATCTGGTCGAGTTTTTTCTGTAAGACCCTCTTAACATGGCTCGGTATTTTATCCTGACTAACAATAGCTTCATCTATCGTATAATAAACCATCGCATCGACGACCGCATCCTCGACAAGAGCCTCGATCAATGGCAAAACCTCCTCGGCTATTATGTCCGAACTTATCTCGCCGGGTTTTATATCCCTGACGTAAACATTTTTGAAAAATCTTTCCGGATCGCTGATGCTGTAAGTTAGCTGCCATTTGGAATGAACTATATTAAAATCGTTATCGGCATTATTACCCGATTCATCGTCCGACTTCTCTCCCCTTGTAATGCAATAGCCGCTCCATACAGGATTGAGTTTTTCCGGTACCCTTTGTGATTCGCTATGCCAGAAGGAATCCACCTTAAGATTAACCTTTTTCTTTACTGGCAGCTTAACTATCATTTCTATCGGATAAGGCAGCACCCAGTGAAGCCCCGACTGGAGTATCCTCTCTTCACCAATACCCTTGATCTTGCCGAACTGCAAAACAAGAGCCTGCTCTTCTGAACCAACCTGCTTGAATCCCGAAAAACCGAAAAAGATAACTATCACCACCATGATGATCTTGAGTGCGATAAAGCTTATTCGCAAGGCCTCGGAAAGTGACTTGCCCGCTGTCTCGGTATCAATTTCTTTTTTTTCAGGCGGTGTCTGATTTGGCAAATTTAGATCACTATATTCTGTCATATTCAAATTCCTGTCTTATTTAGATTCCAGATTCGGTATCTGCTTGAGAAGCTTAAAAGGCTCACTGTCTGCACTGAAAACGATCGTTGACCTGTTCTCGAGTATCTTCTTAAGGGCTTCTATATCCCGCAGGAACATCGCAAGCTCCGGATCAGCCTCTAACATCTTATAATACTTCGCCGCTTCCGCATCACCTTCACCGCGAATGGCCTTCGCACGAGCCTCGGCTGCAGCAAGAAGCTCAGCCTTCTTAGAATCGGCATCGGTCTTAACTCGAACAGCTTCGGCATTTCCCTGTGCAAGTGTAGCCTGTATCTTTCGATTTCGCTCCGCACGCATACGATCGAAAACATCCTTACTCGTATCCTCGTTTATACTAAGCTGCTTAATACCGAGCGTCTCTATCTTGATACCATAATCATCCGAAACCGCAGAACTAAGCTTTTCAAGCATCTTCTGCTGTACCTGATCGATCTTTATCTTGCTGACATCGCTGTTGACAAACTCCGAAAACGAATACTGACCTATGACAGTATTCTGAGTGTCGCTCAGCTGGCTTCGCAAATAATTTTCCGCCTCGCTGATACTGCCGACCGAATTGTAAAAACTCAGCGGATCCTCAACCCGCCATACAATGTAAGATTTTACAATGATCGGTATAGCTCCTTTTGTGGTAGTCTCGCCCAGGTCTGCTTCAAATATACGCATCCTGCCGTCAAATTTGTGAACTACCTCGATGGGAGCAGGCCACTTAAATTCTATACCCGGCTCAGTCAGATTACGAACTGGTTCTCCAAAACGAGTAACCAGACCAACTTCCGTCTCTCTTACCTGGAAAAAGAATAAGTAAAGACCAAGTACCGCAACTACCAGTATTATAAGGATTGTGATGCCAATGTTTTTCATTTTTCGCTATTCTCCTCAAAACCTTCCATTTCTAATAAACCTGGGGTTAATTTTTCTGATATATCAACTATAAAAACCTGGCTGTCATTGCTATCTGCAGCGACAACATATTTTCTCGCAGAATTCAGCGACTCCTCAAAAGCCTTGAGCCTCTGATCTTTCAAATAAAATTCCGGTGCAGCCGTATAAGCTTTTAACTGGTTCGCAAACCTAAGACCAACAGCCTTAGCAAGCAAAGACCTCTCGAAAGCATACGAACGAGATTCGCTCAAGGTTACAAAAATATCTCCGCTTGCATCAGAAAATGCCTTATCAAGCTCAATTGCAAGCTTATCCGCAACTTCCGCATCGTCATTCTCTTTTGCCTTTTGATATCTAACTGCAAGATCGTATATATCGCTTGCCCTCGCCGTTGAACCGGCAAGCGAGCTGAGCGTCATATTCCGTTCTGCAAGCGATTTGAGTATTGTTGCGCGTTTCTGCTGAACCGAAGCAACCATTTTCTGGTAATCAGCCGCCACGTCAACCGGCGGATGAAGACCCTCGAAACCGACAAAAACAACTTCAACACCAAGCTTCGCCGAATCCGCTGCCTTTTGGATGCGATCCGCCAAAATGTCCTTAGCCCTGCTCCTGCCAGCACCGAGCAAACTTTTTTCTATATCATATTCCTCATCAACCTCAATAGTCGCACTTGCCCCGAACTTCGTTAACTCCCGGTAGCAAATATCCTCCAACGCAGCTTTTGAATCTTTATGAGTGTACATAAAATCATACAAATTCTTCACCCGGTACTGAACAGGCAATGCCACCGTTACAAGACTAACCGGAACAGCACCCAATTGTTCCTGCTCGATAGACTGCCCGCTCGCAACAAGAAGTGAAAATTCCGCAATATAATGAGTTTTGCCCCAGATAAGTGCTTCCCTTCTCTCTCCCGGCTCATATTCCTTAGGAATATAACCAATAGTAAGCTGATCGATCTTACCCGTAGGATATTTATAAGCAATATCGATAGGCCACGGCATCTTCCATGTCAATCCAGGCCCGATCAACCGAACATCGCCATTGGCATCACGAGGATTCCCAAAGTGCTCGATAATCGCCTGCTGGTCAGCATCCACTATCACTATACAGCTCATCGAATAGAGAATTACAGCCGTTAAAATTGTCAGCGGAACTATCGCCTTTTCCAGCAGCTTATAAAACCACGTCTGGGAAACCTTGAATCCGAACTGATAATCTATCGTGCTCGCAGCCGTGTGAAGAATTCCGCCCGGTTCGTTTATAATACCAAGAAGCCGACTGTCAAATGCAGTACGGTTATGTTTTCCTTTAACCCTCGGGCGGTAAATATCAAAAATAATATTCAAACCATTTTCAGCACCAAGCACTATAAGAGAAATAGGAATAACATATTCTGTCACCCTCAAAATTATATCTATATTGAACTGCTCAAACGCAAACCCGATAGCAAGAACAAAGCTCAAAAGAGCACCCCAAAGCAGAAAACTCGCGCCTGAGCGAAGATGTTTCCATTGCTCCTGGGCAGACATGCCAGCCGCATAACGGGACATTAAAAAACTCACAAATGCAAGCCCCGTCATCGCTGCCGCACAAACCAGCGGCTGAGAAGGCTTACCTATAAATTCCGCCTTCATACCTAAATAAAGAAAAATACCGATACCCACCTGGTAAATTGCAATCAACGCTGAAAAAATCGGCAAAAACCACTTCTCCAATATTCCAAGCCGCCTTTGGGCCTCGGTGAAAAGCTCCTTATGACCGCCGGCCTCGAATATCGTCGTATCGGCTTTGTTCTGCTGCATCTGACGCATATCGAGCTTTTCCTGCTCTGCAAGCTGCCGATGCCTGAAATACACCCACAAAACACCCCATATCAACGCAGCCGCGAGGAAAAACCAACCCAGCTGTTCCGCAACTATGTAATCACTCCACTTACCAAGAAAAAATGGAATTAGAAAGAAAACTATGCTGAGGAAAAAAGAAACTAACGAAACATTTTCTGCTTTTTTTGAGGATAGCGTCATTTTATCTTCCTGATTTATGTTTGCCGGCTTTTGAACAAAGATACCGACTCTTAAGTAACACTAAATTGATATTACGTTCTTTACAATTTGAAAGTTTTTCAATATAACAGTTAATCGCACATAGGGATAGTAACAATTGAGAAATTATCGCTCATAAAAAAAAATTGTCAAGCAACTATATTCAGGTAACTATTTATGAAAAAACTATTGCCTCTCGCAAAAAATACATTTATCGAAACTCTCCGTCAGCCTGTATACTTAGTTATCCTCTGTTTTGCACTCTTTCTCTTCTTCATCAGTCCCTCTCTAACAATGTTCACTATGGCCGACGACAACAAGCTTCTACGGGAAATAGGACTCTCTACGCTCTTTTTGAGCAGTTTGTTCATTGCCATTTTTTCCGCCTGCGGAGCTGTAGGAGAAGAGATCGAGAAAAAAACCGTCCTTACCGTCCTCAGCAAGCCCGTCCAAAGGCCGACTTTTATAATCTCAAAGTTCTTAGGCGTTGCCTTCGCCGTGTTCCTGGCCCATTACATCTGCACAATAGCACTTATTATGTCTATAAGGCACGGAGTTCTCGAAACTGCCAGCGATACCCACGACTGGACCGTCATCGTGTCCGCAATAACAAGTATGCTGCTGGCAGGCATCTTGAGCGCATTTTTCAATTACGCATACCAGTGGCGTTTTACATCCACAGCCGTTACCCTCCTGGCGATTTTCGGGACTATCAGCATGATTTTCCTGGCCTTTTTCGACCGAAACTGGCAATTCAACCCCCAGCACAACGGAATAAACACCCTCGACCTGTACGGAGCGG
>JADHXY010000021.1 GCA_016782755.1 Phycisphaerae bacterium
GATTTACATCGCAGCCTGTGTTTTTCTGCTTCCAGGTTCGATTTTGACACTTGGTGCCGGAGTTGTTTTCGGCGTCATAAAAGGTTCAGTTGCGGTATCTATTGGGTCAACCTTGGGAGCAACAGCAGCTTTTCTGGTTGGGCGTTATCTGGCACGGGGCTGGGTAACTAGTAAAATCGCTGGAAATGAAAAATTCAAAGCGATTGATGAAGCCGTTGCAGGGCAAGGCTGGAAGATCGTTTTACTGACTCGGCTTTCGCCGGTGTTTCCATTCAACCTGCTCAACTATGCGTTTGGTTTAACCAAAGTTAAGCTGAAACATTATTTTCTGGCATCTTGGGTCGGCATGATACCCGGGACCGTGATGTATGTCTATATCGGCTCTCTGGCAGGCGATTTGGCAACTCTTGGTACGGGCCAGCGGACTCGCAGTACAGGTGAATGGATTTTGTACGGTATTGGCTTACTGGCGACAATAGCAGTTACAGTATTTGTAACCCGTATAGCAAAAAGAGCTTTGGTTGCTCGTGTACCTTTGGACAAGGAGCAGTTATGAAGAAATACAAGCACAGGGATAAGATACGATTTGCATTGTTTCTGGCAGTCGCGGTTGGCTTGTTTGCATTAGGCCATCATTTTAATCTTCAGGAAAAGTTCAACTTCGAAAAACTCCGGACGATGATCGAAAATGCGGGTTCATGGGGTTATCTTGTTTTTGCTGCTTCCTATTTTGTAAGTGCGTTGATACCATTCCCCGCCACGCTGCTTTCCACTGTCAGTGGTGCCTTATGGGGGGAGTATTTAGGGACGCTGATGACTGTCATCAGTGCGACATTGGCATCATGCGTACCGTTCTTGATTGCCCGATTTCTGGGTCGAGGACTAATAGGTAAACTTATTCAAAAAAATCATACCGCACATCGTTGCGATAGATTTACCGGTAGGAATGGTTTTATGGCTGTTCTAATCATGCGGCTGATTCCTGTTTTCCCCTGGGATGTAGTCAATTATGCGACCGGTTTATGCGGGATAAGATTTCGGGACTATTTTCTGGCCAGTCTGATCGGAACAATTCCTGCCAGTTTTACTTATAACCTCATCGGATCATCGCTCGGCCAGCCTGTCGATAAAACCAAAATCATTTTAATCATACTGTTTGTGCTGATTATTGTATTTACAATGGTCATTGCAAAAAGAAAAAGAACCAAAGTCACCAAAAAGGTCACGGACAATACAGGGAGAACCAATATGGAGGAATTTAAGCTCAATGTTTCACCGATGGATAGCTACAATTCAGAACTTATCAATAACGTGCATCCTGCCGACTGGAAAAACCCAGAACCAACAGGCAGGTACAACCTCGTTGTTATCGGAGCTGGAACCGCCGGTCTGGTAACTGCCGCCGGAGCAGCCGGTTTAGGAGCTAAGGTGGCACTGGTCGAAAGAAATCTTCTTGGCGGTGACTGTCTTAATGTCGGTTGTGTCCCATCAAAATCATTAATTCGCGCCTCAAGAGTTATTGCCGAATGCGTGAACGCATCTAAGTATGGCATTAAAGGTACAGACTCGGCTTTGGTTGATTTCCCGTCTGTTATGGAGCGCGTCAGATCCATCAGGGCTATGATAAGCCATCATGACTCCGCTAAAAGATTTAGCGAACTTGGTGTTGATGTGTTTTTAGGTCAAGCAGCATTCTCAGGCAATGATACGGTCACAGTTGGGGACAAAAGATTACAATTTAAAAAGGCTGTTATCACGACTGGCGCCCGCGCAGTAACGCCGGATATTGACGGCATACAGGAAGCTGGATTTTTAACTAATGAAACAGTTTTCAATCTTACTGAACAACCAAAACGGCTGGCTGTTATCGGCGGCGGCCCCATTGGATGTGAACTGGCTCAGGCCTTTTCAAGGCTTGGGACAGAAGTAACCTTGTTTCACAGGCATGAACATCTTTTGGAACGTGAAGATGCCGATGCAGCTGCAATAATTCAGGAACAATTCAAAAAAGAAGGTATAAAGCTAATACTGGGTTGCTCCCCATTCAAGGTCGAGACTCATGATAACCAAAAGATTCTTTTTTATAAGTGTCAGGACAAAGAGTCTTCGGTGGCCGTAGATGAGATTCTTGCTGGTGCGGGACGAGCACCAAATGTCGAAGGTCTCAACCTTGAAACTGTCGGAGTTGAATATGATAAACGCAAAGGCGTTATTGTCAATGACAGGCTCCAGACCACCAATCCCAGTATATTTGCCGCTGGCGACATTTGTATGAACTGGAAATTCACCCATGCCGCTGATGCCGCCGCCCGGATAGTTATTCAGAATAGTCTTTTCTTCGGACACAAGAAACTTTCCGCTTTGACGATGCCATGGTGTACTTATACCGACCCCGAAATTGCACACGTCGGTATGTACGAAAAAGATGCCGAAGATAAAGGAATTCAAATAGACACTTTCATTAAGCCCTTTAGTGAGGTGGATCGTGCCCTGACAGAAGGTCATGAGCAGGGATTTGTTAAAGTCCATGTCAAAAAAGGGACAGACAAAATCGTGGGTGCAACAATCGTGGGCAAAAATGCAGGTGATCAGATCAGTGAAATAACGCTTGCCATTGTCAATAAAATCGGACTGGGTAAAATCGCTTCGGTTATACATCCTTATCCCACCGAAGCAGAAGCGATAAAGCAGCTTGGCGATGCATATAACAGAATACGACTAACGCCTCAGATCAAAAAAATGCTTTCCAAATGGTTTGAAATAACAAGATAAAATATCCAACGAAAGGAATTAATATGACAGAAAGAATATTTGACCAAGACAAATTAAAACAGTATTACGGGAAAATTCTTCAAAAAAGTGAAGACTTAAAGACCAGTGCCTGCTGCTGTAATGGGGACAGTCTTTCGCGAGCAGTTAAAGCGGCATTAAGCGAAATAAATGATGAGATAATTACCCGCTTTTACGGCTGTGGTTCTCCTTTACCTCCACTGTTAGACGGCTGTAAGGTTGTCGATCTTGGTTGCGGCACAGGTAGAGATTCTTATGTTGCCGCTCGGTTGGCAGGTGCTGACGGCTATGTTATTGGCGTGGATATGACGGACGAACAGCTTGAGGTTGCTATAAGAAACCGTGATTCCCAGATGAAGCGGTTTGGATATAAACAGCCGAATATCGAATTTCGTCAGGGATACATAGAAGATTTGAAAGCCTTGGATATTGCCGACAACTCCGTCGATGTCGTGATCTCAAACTGTGTATTGAACCTGTCACCCAATAAAAAACAGGTCTTTTCAGAAATTTTTCGTATCTTAAAGCCAGGCGGAGAACTGTACTTTGCGGATGTCTTTACTGGTCGCCGCGTTCCCAAGGAATTTCATCATGACCCTGTGCTGCATGGCGAATGTCTGGCAGGTGCAATGTATATAGAGGATTTCAGACGGCTTTTGCAGTCACTTGGCTATCGTGATTACAGGGCAGTAACCAGCCGAAGGATCGAATTGAATAATCCCGAAATAGAACAGCGTATAGGAATGATCGATTTCTACTCTATCACTGTACGGGCTTTCAAACTGGATTGCCTTGAAGATATCTGTGAAGATTACGGCCAGGCTGCCATCTATAACGGCACCATCCCTGAGTGGCCCCATTATTTTGACCTTGATGACCACCACCGCTTTTTTACTGGAAAACCAATGCTGGTATGTGGCAACACCGCTGCAATGCTTGAGCAATCACGTTATGCCAAACACTTTCAAGTACATGGAGACCGCTCTGTTCATTTTGGGCCATTTGAGTGTTCACCAGCATCATCAAGAATTGACAAAAACCCAAACCCAGGTGGAGCCTGCTGTTAGCGGATAATTGCATGATGAACATTTCCAAAGAAAAATTAATTCTCTTTACCCGCTACCCGGTTCCCGGCAAAGCCAAAACCCGTCTGATTCCCGAACTTGGTGAAAACGGAGCTGCCGATCTGCAAGAGATAATGACGGGCTTAGCTGTTCTCAATGCCCGGTGTTTTTCTGCCGTTTCAGGAGCAGATATCGAGATGCGTTTTGAAGGTGCAGATAAAACCAAAATGAGACGCTGGCTGGGAAAAGGAATAAAATTTAGATGTCAGGGCAAAGGTGACCTAGGCCAGCGAATGAATCGAGCATTTACGAACGCATTTGAAGAAGGCTGCGAGCGTGTCGTGATCATCGGTTGCGATTGCCCACAAATCGACAGAAAGTGCTTGTCGGTTGCTTTCAATGCTCTGAAAAATAATGATATTGTGATCGGCCCAGCAACCGATGGAGGATATTATCTAATCGGGCTTAACAAACCTGTTCCTGAAATATTTATGAATATTAACTGGGGAACAGATTCCGTTTTCCAGCAAACCATAACTATTGCCGAAGATAAAAGACTCAAAACAGCACAGTTGCACAAATTATCAGATATTGACCGCCCTCAGGATTTAGACTTATGCCGTGACATGAATTTGTTGACATCCAGCCCAGTTAATAACATTTCAGTTATTATCGCAGCACTGAACGAGCAGTCACATATTCAAAAAACCATAGCAGCAGCCTCCGATGGTGCCGGTGAAGTTATAGTTGCCGATGGCGGCAGTCAGGACAATACCATAGAACTTGCCGGACTGGCAGATGCAAAAACTTTAAATGTTCCTTATGGCAGAGCTTGTCAATTAAACACCGCAGCTCTTGGAGCCAAAGGTGATATCTTGTTATTCCTGCATGCAGATACGATACTACCGCCTCACTATGCCAAAGCCGTAATTGAGACCGTTGAAATATCTGGATTTTCCGCTGGGGCGTTCCGTTTGACTATTGATTCAAATGCACTCGGCGTACGTCTTATTGAAAAAGCTGTAAATTTCAGGTCTGGCTTGCTAGAACTTCCATACGGAGACCAGTCTCTTTTTATGACAAAGGATACATTTCTTAGGATTGGCGGTTTTGCGGATATGCCGATCATGGAAGATTTTGAAATGGTTAAACGCCTGCAGCGACGGGGCCGTGTTATAACTATTTCTAAATCAGTCAAAACATCTGCCCGCAGATGGCTTCAATTGGGTGTTCTTCGCACAACCATAGTCAACCAGCTCGTAATCGCAGGTTTTAAAATAGGTATATCACCGCTAAAATTAGCTGGTTTTTACCGCAATCAGAAAAAGCGGTATCACAAAATAAAGTCAAAAAGAAAGGATGTGCAAAATGAACCAACCTTACTACGAACAGAAAGATCTCGATGATTTCCCAAATATAACTGAATTTGCTCCCGAATTAGGAGAAAAGTTCTTTGACTACTACAACACCGCAACCAGTGCCGGTAAATTATCCGAGCGTGAAAAATCCTTGATTGCTCTTGCTGTTGCCACTGTTCGACATTGCCCATACTGTATAGATGCCTTCACAAATAAATGCCTTTCGCTGGGTATCGATAATGATGAAATGATGGAAGCGGTTCACGTTGGTGCGGCGATGGTGGCTGGAGATACACTGGCACATGCCACGCAAATGCGAAAAATCATCAAGAAGAAGGAGATGTAGGAACATGACCGAATCTGCCAAACTTGATAATAAAGACACATTTGCCGAGCAGCTTCGTCAATGTGGCAGCTATCCACTAAAAGCTATAGCGGTCAATACTCTGCAAATGAATATAACCCGAAAATGCAATCTTGCCTGTAAACACTGCCACGTTCAGGCTGGACCGCATCGAACCGAAATGATGTCGTTGGAAACAGTAAGTCAGTGTGTCAAAGTTGCCCAACATCCTTCAATTACTACTATTGATATCACAGGCGGCTCACCGGAAATGCACCCTGATATCGATTGGCTGGTTAGCCAAATGGCACAATCAGGAAAGCGTGTTCTTGTCAGGAGCAATCTAGTTATCCTGCTCGAACCAGAGTATAGTCACTTAATTGATAAATTCGCCAAAAACAAAATTGAAATTGTCGGTTCTCTGCCGGACTATCGTGCCCAGCGAAGCGACCGTCAGAGAGGCAACGGCATTTATGACAAAATTATGGAAGCAATGAGACTGCTTAACAAAGCAGGTTATGGCCGCCCCGATAGCGGACTGTTGCTTGATCTTATGCATAATCCTGCGGGGGCATATCTGCCCGGCTCCCAATCCGCTCTTGAAGCCGAATACAAACGTGTCTTGAGTCAGGAACATAATGTCTTTTTCAATACACTGTTTTGCCTGGCGAATTGTCCCATTGGCCGATACCTGGAATATCTGAAAAACAGTGGCAACCTTGACGATTACATGCAAACCCTCCGCAAAGCATTCAATCCCCAAACAGCCCAGAAGGTAATGTGCCGCACCACTGTTTCAGTCGGCTGGGACGGCAAACTATACGATTGTGACTTCAATCAAGTTGAAAACCTGTCCGTTAACAGCGGTTCACCGGATCATATATTTACTTTTAACTATAACCTACTGGCCAGACGTAATATTGAAATACGAGATCACTGCTTCGCCTGCACCGCAGGATCAGGGTCATCATGCTGTGGGTCATTAACTGTTTGAACAAAAGGATGATAATTTGTTTGATATGCTGAATATAGTGTTGTCATTCATATACCTTTTCCTGTTGCTAGCGGTTTCGGTATTCGGTATCCACCGACTTATGCTGGTCTGTCTATTCCACAAACATCGAAATAACCCGCCTCATTATCAAAACTGTTTCAGCGAATTACCGAATGTTACTATTCAGCTCCCGATTTACAATGAACCATACGTTGCCAAACGAATAATCACAAGCTGTTGCAATATTGATTACCCGAAGGATAAATTACAAATTCAGGTATTGGATGACTCAACAGACAACACAACCGATATTGCCATGTCTGTGGTGAAGGATTTTGTTTCAAAAGGATATAATATTATTTGTGTTCATCGTGATAACCGTAGCGGCTTCAAGGCAGGAGCTCTTGAAAATGGCTTGGAAACAGCTTCAGGTGAATTTATAGCGATATTCGATGCAGATTTTGTTCCGCAACCGGATTTCCTCAAAAAAACTATTCATTATTTTACTGATAATAACGTTGGCATGGTACAGGTTCGCTGGGAACATATAAACCGAAACCATTCACTTCTAACACACCTGCAATCAGTTTTCCTGGATGGACACTTCGTTATCGAACATACCGCCAGAAACCGTTCAAAACGCTTCATGAATTTTAACGGGACATCGGGAATATGGAGGCGAAGCTGCATTGAACAATGTGGAGGATGGCAGCATGACACGCTAACCGAAGATATGGACTTATCCTATCGCTGCCAATTGCAAGGTTGGCAATTTGTTTATCTGCTCGATGTTACCGCACCGGGAGAACTGCCGCCTGAGATTCATGGTTTTAAAAGCCAGCAATTTCGCTGGACAAAAGGTGCGATCCAGACCGGTAAAAAGTTATTGCCCAGTTTGCTATCGAGTTCATTGCCATTGAAGATCAAACTGGAGGCGATATTTCACATGCTAAATCCCGTAAATTATCTGTTCATGTCCATACTGATCTTACTTCTCCCGATAGTAAGGCTGAATTTCTTGCCTATTGAAAACAATTTATATTTTCCACCGATCCTTGATTTTGCACTGCTTATAATTGGCACCTGCTCTACTTCTGTTTTTTACATGTACAGCCAGAAAAAAACGTCCTGCAGCTGGCTTAAAGGAATCTCGTATATTCCTTTTCTTATGGCATTAGGGGTAGGAATGGGGATAAATAACAGCAAAGGTGTCCTTGAAGCTATCCTGGGCAGAACCAGTGATTTCAAAAGAACACCAAAATATGGCGTCGAGGCAGGTAAAGATACAAAATCCTGGACGCAAAAAACAGGGCGTCTTGTTGATAGAAACTGTTTTATGACAGTTATTGAACTGGCTTATGCAGCCTATTTGAGTTTTTGCATTTATATATGTTTGCTGCAGGGTTTTAAAATGGCCTTTCTTCTGCCTTTTCTAATTATTTTTGCCTTTGGATTCTATTATGTGGCAGCTCTTACAATCTACACTTCATTCTGTTCCACACGACAACGATGTGACGCAATTGCATAATCCTGAAAAGAAATTACCTTTATGGGTGACTTTCCTTTGGATTGCGGTTGGCTTATCACTGATCGGCCTGCATATCGTGATTATGCTTATGTCACCGCAATTTATCGATCTAAATGCTTCTGATCCATACAATGTAACTATTTTGATCCTATGTGAGATGGCAGCTTGCAGCTTATATCTGATTGTTCTTTGGACTCTTAAAAAATATGTATTAGGAAGATACCATCTAGCCGGCATTATCCTGGTCGGCCTCTTGCTTCGGCTGATAATGATGACCTCGACACCTATACAAGCCAGTGACTATTGCCGCTATTTATGGGATGGTGCAGTTACAGCTAACGGTATTAGCCCGTATGCATACACCCCTTCAGACGTTGTAGAGAACCGAATAAACAGCCCGGATTCACAAACCTTGCAGCAATTAAGAAAAGAAGCTGAACTTATTCTGCCAAATATAAACCATCCCCACTTGCGCACGATTTATCCGCCGGTATCGCAAGGCACGTTTGCTTTAGCATATTGGCTCACTCCATATAAAATAATTGGTTGGCGCGTTGTACTTCTTGCGTTTGACCTGACAGCCGTAATATTTATGTTATCACTTTTAAGCCACTTCAATTTGTCGCTCTCTTTTTTAGCTATATATCTATGGAATCCATTATTGATCTATGAAACACATTGCAGGGGACATTTGGATTTGATTGTTGGAGTGTTCATACTTATATTTGTTTGGGCATTAGTAAAACATAAACCGATTACAGCAGGGACTATGTTGGCAATAGCAGTAGGGGCAAAACTCTGGCCTTTAGTGCTTGTGCCTTTTCTGATTTTTCAATTCCAAAAGAAACGCCCTGAAATGCTTAAAGCAACAGCTGTTTTTGCGGGCCTGACCTTGCTGATCATGATACCTTTCACCACGGCGATAAAGAATTCGTCTGACAGCGGAACAATAGCTTATATGCAGACTTGGCAAGCCAACGCAGGAGTTTACTGGATATTTAATTGGATAGGATGGAAACTGGCAGGCATATTCAATCTTGGGTTTGATGGCCGCCTTATTGCCAGGGCTATGATAGTATCAATAGTATTCATGGTATCGATATGGCAGGCACATATATCTAAAACAAATGTAAGACAGCTGCCCCAAAAGATCGCAGTAGTATTTATTCTGTTGCTATTATTAAGCCCAACCGTTTATCCGTGGTATTACATAGCTGTTATTCCGTTGGCTGCATTAAGTTTCCGCTGGGCCTTTTTACTATGGACATTCCTCTTGCCCATGACTTACTTTCCGGATGGATTCATAAACAATCACATTATATTGGTCTTGATCCATCTAACAGTATGGCTGCTTTTGCTCAAGCAACTTACAAGCGATGATAGTCGATTGACAGAAAGGACGAAACTAAGTGTTTTATGAACAGACAGTAAAAGTAATAATTCCGGCATTAAATGAGGCCTTGTCTATTGGCAAGGTTATTGCAGCTATCCCTCAATGGGCAGATGAAATTATTGTAGTAGATAACGGCTCGACAGATAAAACATTTGAAGTAGCAAAAGAACACGGAGCCAAAGTAATAAAAGAGCCCAGGCGAGGATACGGACAGGCATGTCTGACCGGCATGGTCGCGTTAGAGCACTGTGATATTGTCGTTTTCCTCGATGCTGACTATAGTGATTATCCAGAGCAGATGAATTTACTTGTAGAGCCTATAGTTGATAAGCAAGCTGAAATGGTAATCGGGTCTCGGGTAAAAAGTGCTAAAGCCGCTCAGATCCTGACACCTGTTCAGCGTTTCGGAAATGCCTTGTCATGTTGGTTGATCCGTTTGTTGTGGGGAGGAAAGTTCAGTGATCTTGGGCCATTTCGTGCAATCCGATGGGCATCACTGCAGAAACTGCAAATGAAAGACAGAAATTATGGTTGGACTATTGAAATGCAGATTAAAGCAGTCCGCTTGGACATGAGTATCAAGGAAGTGCCTGTCAGTTACCGAAAAAGAATTGGAAAATCTAAAATCAGCGGCACAGTCAAAGGTTCTGCAATGGCTGGAATTAAAATTTTATCGACAATATTGAAATATGCTATTTGTCCTATAACCGCTAAATAACCCAAAGGCCACTGATACAGAGACGTCTAGTCCAATGGCATGTCAACCGAAATCATCAGGGGTGTCCTTGCGGCAAGAGTGCGCGACATGTATTTTTGCGTGGTGGTATTTTATGCGTCGTCAGGAAAGTACCGGCCCGGCTGGCCGTGGCTCTGGCAGCGATTTGACAAATTCAGAAAGACCAACAAGGGCTATCGGCACCTGCCGGAGTCGCTGTGGCCTGCGGCGGTCAAACTGGCCCAGACACCTGGCATCAACCGGACGGCCAACATCCTGCGGCGGGATTACAGCGGCCTTCAGAAGCGGCTGGCGTCAGATGGGAAGAGGGTATAAAATTATCGAACTTATGCAACATCCTGTTTTTAATGATGTTACATTAAAACACTCTCAGATTACTCCAAAAACACCAAGAGGAATCTCATGCTTTCGAACTCAACACAAGAAGATATAAGTTCATGCGTGTGATTAGGTTACAGCTTGGCTCTGGAATTTGTGGAAGATTCAACCATTTTGGAATACGCCCGGGGGGACTCGAACCTCCGACCTTCGGTTTAGGAAACCGATGCTCTATCCTGCTGAGCTACGAGCGCAAATGTTATACTTCCAGCCGCAATATTAATCTTAGCGTTTGTTTATGTCAATTGTTTTAGCTCAAAGAATTCGTAAAAACAGCTCTTTTGAATTAATTTTGGGTATGGCAGGTTTTTTTGTGTTTTTGCGGCTGATCGTTTAAGCTTGACCTTGTTCTTGGTGTATGTTATTTTCTTGGCTTAATTATTTGCAGGTAACGGAGTAAATTAATGCAATCTTTTAAACGGATTTTTAAGTATGTATGGCCTCAATGGCCCCGAATAATATTGGTTGTTCTCAGTGCGATTGTCGTGGCAGTCCTGCTGTCGGTCAGCTTTATGACGGTGATTCCGCTTTTGAAAGTGATGATGAGTCAGGAGAGTTTGCACGGCTGGGCCGACCGGAAGATCAGTAGTACCCGATATGGTGTAAAGTTTTACCTGCCTGATAAAATGGATTTTGCCGAAAGCGATATTGCCTTTCATTTGCTGGTAACGGATGTTGATAGTAATAGTCCTGTTGAAAAAGCCGGAATTAGCGAAATGGATCAGATTATCGGGGTTGGGAATTATCTTGTCGGGGAGGAAATGGCAAAAAATCCTTCAACAAAGCTATTTGAGCAGCTTGCAACGGCTGAGGCTAATCAGAAATTGACTATTCAATACCGTCATTTCGACCAGGAAGGTATGCCGTCAGTAAATACGACCGTACTCGAAACCGGGGAAAAAGCCTTTTATCTCGAAATGGCTCAAAAGCTGATGGAGTATCTTCCTCGGGAAAATACAAAGGAAAATCGAACAAAGGGGATGGTTTTTATAATTCTTTTGATGCTTATTGCTACGATAATTCGCTGTGTGGCAAAATTTTACCAGGGATATATGGCTCAGAAGGTGGTACAGATAGGTGTTAATCATCTTCGCGAGGATGCTTATAAGCATGTTCTGGATATGCCGGTTGGATACTTTTCGACCGAGCGGCCCAGTGATACCGTCAGTAGGTTGATCAATGATACCAGTGTGATGGGCAAGGCGATCAAGATAATGCTCGGCAAGGCACTTCGTGAGCCTTTGAATGCGGCGTTTATGCTTGGTGCGGCATTGTGGCTCAATTGGCAGCTTGCCCTTATCTTTCTTTGCGGGGCGCCGGCGATACTTGGTTTGGTCGGTTTGTTCGGCAGGAAGATGAAGAAGGCTACAAAAAAATCTCTTATGGCAAGTTCTTCTATGTTGGCAAAGCTTCAGGAAGCTATGGCAGGCTTGAAAGTCGTGAAAGTGTATAACCAGCAGGAGCATGAACTTGGTCTGTTCAGGAATATTAATAACCGGCTGTTAAAGCAGCTGCTTAAAATATCAAAAGTGGATGCAGCCACGAATCCTATGATGGAAATTCTGGGTATGATAGCCGGCTCCGCAGCCTTAATGGTAGGTGCTCAATGGGTGACAAATCAGAAGATGGAGGCGGAGGAATTTTTGGTTCTTCTGGTACTGCTCGGTTCCGCTGCCGAAGCGGTCAGGAAGACAAGCGATATATGGAACAAAATACAGGAAGCAAATGCTGCCTCAGAGAGAGTGTTTTCGGTCATGGATTCGCCGGTGGAGTATCAGTCATCAGATTCAGCTAAGATTGCCTCATTTAAGAACCGCATCGAATTCAAAGATGTTTGGTTCACTTATCCCGGAAGCGATGCAGCTGTGCTAAAGGGTGTGAATCTTAGCGTTAAAGCCGGCCAGAGAGTCGCTATTGTCGGCTCCAACGGTTCGGGCAAGACCACGCTGATTAATCTGCTGCCAAGGTTCTATAATCTTGACAAGGGCAGTATTCTGATCGATGGTCAGGATACTAAAGATATGAGTCTGATGAGTTTGCGCGATCAGTTCGGTATGGTAACCCAGAATGTAGTAACCTTTAACGATACCATTGCCGCCAATATTGCCTACGCAAGGCCGGACGCTTCAAGAGAAGATATTATTGCCGCGGCTAAGCGGTCGTATGCTCATGAGTTTATTGAGCCGATGCCGGACGGCTACGATACGGTAATTGGTGAATATGGAAGCGGGCTTAGCGGCGGGCAGTTACAGAGGATAGTTATAGCAAGAGCGGTATTGAAAGACCCCGCAATTTTGATATTTGACGAAGCTACGAGCCAGGTTGATGCAAATAGCGAGGCTAAAATACACAAGGCTATCGAAGAAATAATGAAAGACAGGACAAGTTTTGTTATTGCCCACAGGTTCAGTACCGTTGTCGGAGCTGATATGATCGTTGTTGTTGATGACGGCAAGATCATCGCCCAGGGCAAACATGACGATCTTATGCAAAGCTGTTCTCTTTACCAGAGTCTTTATAAGACGCAGTTGACAGCATCTTAAAAATAGTTTGAATTCAAAATAGGCTGGTGCATTCTAATATATGGCTGAATTTCCGTTCCAGATTGTTATCGAGTCATTAAAACCTGCAAAAGATGAAAAACAGGTAGCTTGCATATCGATACTAAGGGATCTGGCTGGTGTTCGACGGGTATATGATGGGGTCTGGAATGGCAGGCCAGTTATAATAAAGGTATTTGAGCACAAAATTAAAGCTCGATATCATTTACGCAGGGAGTGGGATAAGCTCATTTCTTTACGAGAAAAAGGAGTAAGCTGTCCTGAGGCTTTTTTTTACGGCAGGACAAAAGAGGGTTATGCGGTGATGGTTATTGAAAAAATCGCTGATTCGGTAACAGCCCTGGATGTTTACAACGAAGCTCAAACACGGCAGGAGAAGATCGAGGTTCTTTGCAGGGTCATCAAAGAGGTTGCTTTTGAGCACGCGAAGGGGGTTTTTCAAAGAGACCTTCATTTAGGCAATTTTCTGATACAGGCAGACAAATTATTTTCGATCGATCCTTGCCAGATGAAATTCCGTAAAAAGCCGATATCCAAAAATAAGGGGATAGGCCAGGTAGCAGCCATAGCAGCATTTGCATCGTCTTATACTGAGGTTGATGAGCTCGATATTATTTGTGAAAAATACCTTTCTTTTCGAGGTTTTGAAACAACGAAGGCTGATCTTGTTTTTTTCCGTCACAGATTGATTTTGTCAGTCAAAAAAGGTGTTAGTTATGGTTTGAAGAAGTTTATGCGAAGCAGCAAAAGGCACCTGAGATTGAAGATGTCTGATTATAAAGCTATTTTTGACAGGAATTTTATTGGTTCAGCAAATACGGATGATTTTGTTGGACAGATAGATTCTCTAATGGATAGAGGGGTAATCCTGAAAAATGGTAACACTTGCTATGTTTCACGAATAAACTTTAATGGCAAGGAGGTTGTGATTAAAAGATATAACAGCAAAGGTTTTTTTCATTCTTTGCGACATACCATAAAAAGAAGCCGGGCAAGAAGGGGTTACTTGTGTGGACATAGACTTAATTTGCTCGGTATTGCTACGCCTAAACCTTTAGCTTATATAGAGATATGTAAATATTTTTTAGTTTGTAAATCATATCTTGTAACTGAATTTATTGAGGGTGTTAATTATCACGATTTCCAGCATTATCCTTCTATTGCTGATGTGGATAAAAAAGCAATTGCTGAAAAGATTGATAAGATTTTTTGTGAACTTGAAGAGCATCTTATAAGCCATGGCGATCTCAAGCATTCTAATATACTTATTTCAAAAGATGGTCCAGTTTTAACCGATTTGGATTCAACGATCGCTCATAAATGCAGGCTCACATTTAGGCGGGAAAGAAAAAAGGATATTGCCCGTTTTTTACGCGGATAAGCGATATAGCCGCTAAAGACAAATCCTATAAGCAAGCGTTTGAGTTGTCCAGGGAATCATCCGCTAAAAGATTCTTTACCTGTTCAAAGTTCATAACCTTTTTTGTGATGCGGTTAATCTTACGGGTGGTTTTTTTGCGAAGGATAAACTCCTTTGGATTTACCACTTGCGTGGCATGGGCAAGGTGAATGATGTATTGCCCCATAACAGAAGGTTTTAGCTCGGTAGTTTTGTAACCTCTGTCAACCAGTTCAAAATAAAGTTTTTTCCCAGCTGTGAGGCCTTTTTCTCTGTCCATCTGGAAATTGAGATTTTCGTTTCGCAAAACCTGTGTTTTGTAAATCGCACAAATAGTACGGTTATAATAGCGATATTTCCCTGAGGGATCGGGTTCATAAAATAATTTTCGCCTGAAAGTGCGGAAATCAGTGGCTTTTTTCAGCATCACTTGCCATTTTGGCGTCAATTCAATTTTGTCTGATCCGACACACGCAATATCAATATCTTCATCAAAATATGAGATTAGTTCAGTAAGCCAGTTATCTTTTTTTACAAAAGTGTCAGAATGCATGGAGATGAAAAATTCTGAATTGCAATTCTCGAGGCCCAAATCAAGAGCGGCTGAATGGGAATGCCCGCCACTGACATCATTGCTTGTGTCTCTTTCTATGAGTTTGATCCATTTGAGGCTTTTAAGGTATTCTAATGAATCGTCCGCGGAATTGTTATCTATAACTATAACTTCGTAGGGAAAATGTGTGTATTTTCGTATGCTGCGAAGACAGAGCCTTGTGAAATCCAATGTCTTGTAATTAACAATACAAATTGCGGCTTGGCCTTTGATAGGGCTATTCACTGTTTACTCCTTCATTTTTCTTATCACCTGCAGTTTTTGTCAAATGTCAGATATCATAGGTTTAGCGGGGCCGATTTTCAAGTGCCAAAGTTTTAATCTTTGTTTAATTTTATTCTGCCAGAAATTTGTTAATAATTAAAGGTGTTAGAAAGGAATTGGAAAATATTTTTAAGGAACAAAAAATGCTCGTACTTTCAAGATATGTAGAAGAATCCATAATGATTGGCGACGATATAGAAATTATCGTTAGCGAGGTCAGGGGAAAAAAAGTGAAGTTAGCAATAAAAGCACCTGAAAACGTAAAGATTTTCCGCAAAGAAATTTATAATTCCCCAAACACAAGCAAGAAGAATTAGCGAGTCTATCAAATTGGACAGGCACTCTGAGCCTCCCTACCCCGCTAATTCTAACTTGCCTGGCTAATTTTCAGACCGATTGGTTCTGTTAGGCATGTATAGGTCTTTTCAAATGCAGGTTCCACCTTGCCGAAATGGCCTTGATCATCAGTACATCGTAAATGGCTGATAGTCCAACGAGCACGTAAATTAACCTGCTCAAGAAAGTCATTTCGCCAAAAATGGCGTTTACAAGGTTGAAATTGAAAATTCCGACCAGCCCCCAATTCAGACCGCCTATTATAAGCAAGGCACCTACTATGACATCTAAAGTTTTCATTTTTGAATCTCCCAAAAAATTTAACTTACCAATCTACTGTCTCCATACGTGAGATTAACTGTTTGGATTATATTTAAAATCCTGTTACGAACTTACTTTTCTATAGGCAAATACCCTATATTAACAAACTTCGAAAAATGCCAATCAAGAATAGAGGTGTTTTTAATAAAAAATTTAATAAAAAATTTAATATTTCGTTTTTTTTGTTTTGCTAAAAAGGGTAAAGTGTTGTATATGTCAAATAAATACGTTAAATATCGAAAGATTTGTTTTATTTTATCAAAGGAGTATGTTGTAAAAATCCTTTTGTAGGTGTTAATCCACGTTGTATTCGACTCCGAATCAGTCAAGATAAATTAGTTTTTTGATTTTTTGATTTTTTTGAGAATTTTTATTGGCTATTATTTATTATAAGGTATAATTTGTTTGTAAATCAATAAAAAGGATAAGATGCTTAATTAGATTAAATTAGTATCGTAATTTAGAAATTGTATTAGTTGTAATTAATATTGAAGGAGAAAAAAATGAGAGTTAGCAGATCAACAGGTTACGCTATTCTGGGAGTTGGTTATATTGCCAGAAAAAAAGATGAGAAAATTATCCTTTCGCAGAGTATTTCAAAGGAATATGGAATCCCTCTTGAGTATCTTCTCAAGATTCTGCAACAGTTGGTAAGGGCCAATATTCTTCGCAGCAAAAGAGGGCCTCGGGGCGGTTTTTCATTAGCCCAGCCGCTCAATAAGATATCATTGCTGCAGATTATTGAAGCTGTCGATGGCCCAATGCCAGATTCGCTTGATCTGCAAGAATTTGCACCAAATGAGAAATTTGGCAAGAATGCTGAAATTGCTTACAAAAAAGGCGTTGCTCAGGCAAGGGCAGTTTTCGATAAGACCAAGGTTGCCGCTTTGCTGTAGTTGTGTTTTTGTTGCTGATGCGAAGATAGTTACTTTCTGAGATTAACTGTTATGGAGATAAAGGAATTTCAGGATTTCATACTTGATAAGTATGGTCAGCGCGATCGGCAGAGAGGCACCAGTACTACTTTTATGTGGTTCATCGAGGAAGTAGGCGAATTAGCAACTGCCTTAGCTGGAGATGATAAGGAAAACCAGGTAGAAGAATTTGCTGATGTCTTTGCATGGCTCTGTACTCTCGCAAATATCGAGGGAGTAGATATAACTAAGGCATGCGAGAAATACACTAAAAACGACATTGAAGGTTTTAAGTGAATCTAAGGGCCGGTTAATTAGCCGGCCCTTTTTTTTGACCTTTTTTAAACAAATCTGATTTAGTCACTATTATTTTCTGGAAATTGCGGCGTTCAATCCTCCGCTTATGCCTGCAGTTCTTTAGCAGAACAAATCGAAAGCTCTTCACAATGGCAGATAATGGCTTTTGGGGAGCCTCAGGTACTCAGAATTTGAAATTTGCCTTCAAGAATTTTTCAAACTCATAAACTTCAAGAAAATCACTCTTAGAATCCGTCGGCTGCGCACTCATCAACTGATTTTTGATCATCAGGTAAACTATTTCCCCAAAATCAGCCGTACTCTTAATACCCCACTCCAAAAGCACAAGCCCAGCCAGCATCCCCCATTTTTCAATTGCAAGCTCACCAAGACCCTCCGCCAGCTTCTGACCCGAAACATGCCCAGGCTCGCCGTAATACCTCTTAACCGTAAAACCCAGCCCCTCATAAACAAACTTAAAACCAGCCACCTTGTATCTGCCGTCTTCGCTGGATATTGTCTCAAGACTCTTCTTCATCGTATCCTCTAACCAACCCGCTCGCCCGGTTTCGCCCCCTCATCTGCCCCAACCATAAATATATCACTGCCGCCCGGCCCTGCCGCAAGGATCATCCCCTCGGAAACACCGAACTTCATCTTTCTCGGCTTAAGATTCGCCACGCAAACAACCATCTTCCCGACCAGCTCTTCGGGCTTATAAGCCTTTGCAATTCCCGCAAAAACATTCTTCTCAACCCCGCCCAGATCAAGCCGAAGACGAAGCAGCTTATCAGCCCCCTCCACACTCTCCGCACTCTCTACCCTCGCTATCCGAAGATCAACCTTAGCAAAATCATCAATCGTACACTCTTCTGCGATCGGTTCCATAGCCGCCTTCTCATCTTCCTTAATTTCCTCTTTTGCCCCTGCTGCGTTTTCTTTACTTTCTTCTATCATTTTTTCCACCTGGCTCTCTTCAACTCTTCCAATTAATCTTTCAAACTTATTTATTTTATGACCCGGCTCCAAATCACTGCCAACATCGCCAAAACCAAGCCCATCAACATCAAGGAACCTCTCTATCTTTTCCGCGAATCTCGGCAATATCGGCTTAAGATAAACCGTCAACACCTTCACCGCATTCAAAACCGCCGTCAGCGTCTTCCTTGTCAATTCCTCATCGCTCTTAATTGTCGCCCACGGCTGCTTTTGCTCGACATACCTGTTAGCCTCATCGGCACAGGATACTATCCTGCGTACCGCCGAAGCAAAATTCAGCTCTTCATAATCGGCAATTATATCATCTTTGACTTTCCTGAGCTTACTTACAAGCTCAGCACCATCTTCATCCATCTCACCGACTACCCCGCCGAGTTTTCCAAAAAGCATCGGCCCCGAACGAGATGCCAGATTTGCAAACTTGCCGACCAGGTCAGAATTGACCTTATTTACAAAATCTTCGACGCTCAAATCAATATCCTCTGTACCGCCGGAGAGCTTGCTTGCATAATAATACCTCAAATACTCCGGATCAAGATGCTCAAGATATGTCCCTGCCTTAATAAAAGTCCCCTTACTCTTGCTCATCTTCTGACCGTTAACCGTCAAAAAACCGTGAACAAAAAGCTTGTCTGCCGGCCTGTAACCTGCACCCATCAACATCGCCGGAAAAAACAACGCATGAAAATACATTATATCCTTACCAATAAAGTGGTAAAGCTCATATTCGCCGCTGTTCCACATCCGCTCAAAGTCCAACCCCCTGCTATCGCAGTAATTCTTCATCGAAGCCATATAACCTATCGGCGCATCAAGCCACACATAAAAGTATTTATCATCCTCACCTGGTATCTTAAAACCGAAATAAGGCCCATCCCTCGATATATCCCAGTCCCTCAAACCCGCACTAAACCACTCATCGAGTTTATTAGAAGTGCTTTTTTGTGTATAACCGCCTGCGATAAGCTCTTTCAACTGCTCTTCATAATCTTCAAGCCGGAAAAAATAATGCACACTCTCCTTACGAACCGGCGTAGCCGAACAAGTCGAACACCTCGGATTCTTCAAATCCGTAGGCTGATAAGTACCGCCACAAATATCACAGCTGTCGCCGTACTGATCCTCCGCCCCGCACCTCGGACACCCGCCTCGTATAAACCTGTCAGGCAAAAACATCTCACATTTAGGACAATACGCCTGCTCAATCTTCTTTTGAACTATCGAACCCCGCTTATCGAGCTTTGTAAATATATCCTCACTCAGCCAGCGATTCTCTTCTGAATGCGTTGAATAATAGTTATCAAATTCTATGTAAAAACCTTCAAAATCCCTAAGATGCTCTTTATGCACACCATCGATCATCTCTTCCGGAGAAATCCCCTTAGACCTCGCGCTGATCATAATCGGCGTACCGTGCGAATCGTCAGCACAAAAATACAGGCATTCATTACCCATCAATTTATGATACCGAACCCATATATCCGTCTGCAAATATTCGACAAGATGCCCGATATGTATCGGCCCGTTGGCATAAGGCAATGCCGATGTCACTGCGATTTTGCGATGCATTTTCGTCCTTTTTAACAGCTTTTCAAAAAAATTTCGGTTCTTCGAAAAATCATATCCTGTCATTCCTGCCCCTCGTTGTTCCCGATGTAGTTGATCGAGACGAAAGCAGGGAACAGGAATCCGGTTATTTAAATTATTCAGATGCCGCATTCCAAAAGCGTACAGTAAACCATATTCCAACCCCAAAATCAAGCAACTTTTGACAAACACAAGCCCTGAGCGCGAGCGATGGGATAAAACCAAATCCATTCCCTCCCGTCATTGCGAGCGCAGCGCGGCAATCTCAAACCTTTCTAACTTCTGATTTCTGACCTCTGACTTCTTTTCATGTTTTCCCTTTACCTTTTATCCCCAATTTGCAATAATACCCAGCAACTAAAATACTTAGCCCGATGCATAGAACTACTCAAAGACCAGACGGAAACCAGTTGTGAAAAGAAGATGGAATCTTTTAGATTAGAGAGCAAGCAGCGTAAGAGATGTAAAAAAAACACATGAAAATACGAGAACTGAGGTTGCAGGAGCCAAGAGGTACATATAAGGCACAAAGACTGCTGGCTAGTGAAGAGGCCGCAGAATTTGCCGAAGCTTCAAGAAACAAGAAATGTCCAGAGCTATATCTCTTATATGTCTACGCGGCGAAGGCACTTCAACATGCAAAGTCGATTTGTATGATGAGTCGAAGGAAAGATCATGGTTCAGCGAAAGACTTTGTTGCTGAGGAGGTTCGTTTAGCCGAGTACGTTCAAAAACTCAGATATTATCCAAATCTTATTGATCACCTTAAGCAGTGGCCTCTTAATCCTGGTATTACGATTGCTTGGTTTGTTGGAAGATCAGCACTTGAAGTAGTAATGGAATTTACGAGGGCAATAAAGGTGGGCGTTGTATCTGCCAGAGGAGAAGTGGCTTGTCACGGAGCAACTTCATATGATGCTCTTCAAGTGTCCCCAGAGTGTAACCCCAGATTTACAGAATGGCAAGAACGTGCCATAAATGAATTATGTGATCAGACAATTCCTAAGCCTGATATATGGCCATCAACTGCTGATATTCATAGGGAATGCAAGCATGCGCTCTTAATGCTGGAAGACGAGTATAATAAAGTGGAAAAAGAAGCCGAAAACAGGGCAGCAGGAACGGGACAGGAAAGTAAAGAGCAGGAAAAGAAAACTGGCGAAAAACAGCCCAAAAGCAAGTTGTACCAGAAACTAATACACACTATTGAGCAAGCAACTGAACTGACAGAGGACGTACCACCTCAAAATACCTCCGAGTATAATAAAAAAATAAGTGAACTGGGCGGTGAGATAAACGCCTTAGCAATTGCGTGTAGGTTGGCGAATGAGGCTGACCCGCCTTACAAGTCTGCGATGTTGTCTTGGAGTCCTTTACTCACGATACGAAAGGGTGTCAACCCATTGCGTGGTATTGAAAGATTGTTTCCGGAAATCGGAAGGTTATATACATTACGTGCAAAGGCTAAATTATTAGCCGAGAGTGAGAGCCAAGAATCCCCAAAAACAGGAGAAACAGGGCAGGAAATTGGAAAAAGTAGAAATATTCATATTAACGCCAAACATGTTTCGCTTGGAGACAATGCATCGCATGCCAGTAGAGACATAAATACAAGCACACCAAAGCCAAAGAAAGAAAAGGGTGGATGGGGTAAAAAGATTGGCGTTGGTCTTTTCGGTCTTGCTGCGATTGCAACAATATTAGCAGTACTATTTGGCGACAATATTTGGGGGCGTATTAGCAAAGAATTTAAAAGTAATAAGCCTGCCATTAAGCAAATTGAGTCGCCAAAGACAGAGACGAAACAGATTACTGAAAACAAACTCTACCTTTCTTTAAGAAATATATGCAGGGATATAGATAGCAGACCATTAGCACAACAAGCCGTGACGGAAAAACAATACTTAGGCCTGAAGATAAAGAGAGAACGCCTTAAAGTCCTTGAAGTTGAGATCAATCCAGGGGATGAGAGCATATATAATCTTGTGTTAACCTTTCCTGATCAACCGACTTTTCCTAATAGCAAGTGGATAATACTAGGCACCGTCTCAAAAGATCAATATCCTCAACTGCGTATCGCAAGGGAGGGGATGGAATTTTATCTGAGTGGAGAAATTGAATACACGTTTAGAAGAGATAGGGTGCCTTATATCGACTTGTCCAACATAACATTGGAATTTGAGTGAGGGAGCTGTGCAGGGTATGCAACCTGTTTGCCCACGCGGAATCATTTAATAAAAGAGATTGGACGAAGTTGTTCCCGATGTAATTTATCGGGACGAAGCCCCGAATCCAGTTCTTTGTTTTAAAAATTTCATCTTGTTTTATCTGCGTTAATCTGTGGCTAAATTATTTTTGTCTTTTAATTTATCTTTTCTTTTTCTTCTTCGTGCTCTTCGCGTACTTCGTGGTTAAACAAATCAATCAAAAACGCATGTGCCGTAAAAATATTCGTAAAAAACCCCCGACTTTTCCAAAAAATTCGTAATAATTCCAAAAAATTCCAAAAAAACCCACTACTTTCCCCCTATTTTCACCCCTCAAACCGCCTCTACCTGCACAAATGATTGATCGAAAATCGTGCAAAAAATTCGTAAATGGAGCAAAGCGACATCCCGATTCATCGGGAAATAATCACTAATAAAAGTATGCCCTGATTTTTCCCCAATTTATTCCCAAATATTTGTAAATTTTGACGCCTGCGTCAAAAGTAGTTCCACGTTAAAAATATCATAACTTATTGTAGAATAGGTATTTATGTGTTTTTTTAGTTGACTTGGGCGAGATAGCTAATACAATGTAAGCTCTTACATATAAAGTACTTGGA
>JADHXY010000125.1 GCA_016782755.1 Phycisphaerae bacterium
CCCCATCGTCTAGCGGCCTAGGATACATGGTTCTCATCCATGTGACAGGGGTTCGATTCCCCTTGGGGGTATAAGATACAGATTGTCTTGATTTGTATCTTCTCGCATATTGTCGTAAGCTGTTGCAAAACAGGGGGTAAAGTCAACTCCGCTGTTTTCGGCTTGCGGTTCTATGCTGGGCAATGCGGCAGTGTTCTGTCCCCGAATTAGGCCACCTTTTTCAACCGCTCGTTGAAAGTGTTCTTCGTGAGTTTGCAGATAATGCTTTCGGGCAATGTCAGGGCTATTTCCTAACCATCCGGTAACAACGTGAACAGGAAAATCCTCTACCAATTCAGTTTCCCTGCTTGACCTTAAATTTTGAAACGTTTTCTCCCAAGGTTTAAGCCCGGCCCGTTTTATGATCCGATGGGCTTGAGTGCGAAGATTGCTGCTGATATTCAAATTTACAGCAATGACCCTCTTTTGTCCGGGATGTGCCTGCTGAAATGCTTCCATAAGATAGGGTTCAAGTTCAGGAAACAAAGGGCAGATTCGAGTTTCCTTACCTTCAATATGCTCCGTTTTGGGACTGTGGACAACAAACCGCTTTTTGTCCCAAAGAATATCGTCCCATGTCAATCCATATAGCTCGGAAGGGATTCGCAGGCCGCCATAACGGGCCAAGGCAAAGATAAGCCGCCATTCATTATCAGGGCAGGCGTCCAGAACTTTTTGAATATCCTCATGGCTAATAAATTGCAGCCGTTTAGAGTTGGATACCGTACTTGTGGGAATACCGTCAAAAGGATTTTCATCAATCAGGCGTTTCTTCCGTGCCGCAGAAAAAAACTGTTTGATTCGCTTACAACGCCGCCGAATCGTGTTTTCAGCGAGCCCCTGATTCAGCTGATACCGGCGAAATTCTTCCGCATCGTATGCGCTGAAATCAGCGATACTCATACTCGAATTGCAGAACCCGAAAAGGTCATTCCGTGCGCCCAGCATATTCCGTTTTGTATTGGGCTTTATGTCGGTTCGACCTTCAATATACCCATCTATCCAAGCAGCCAAAGTCACTTCTGTCTTGCGTTTCATCGGTTCGACAAGCCCCAAAGATTCCAAATGTTTTCTTATAGGGTCACTTAGGTTGTTTAGCCAGCTTTGAACAGCGATAGAAATCTCACCACCGCTATTGTTTGCCTTGACAAGATTCTCAACGTTGACTTTTGCTGTCTCAGCCTGCCGTTTAGTAATTCTGCCGAAGCCAATTCGAGGCCGATTCGCCGATTCACCGTCAGACAAACGTATTCGGTAGGTTTTGCCGTTCTTATTGTTCCGTGGTTCAATACTTGCCATTATTTTCGCCTCGCTTTCTTTTTAAGCTCATAGCCGAAATAGGTCAATAATTTTTCGGCGGTTTCTGCCATACATGAGCCATTTTGCTTTATGATCCGATGCATTGCTGTTTCGTCTATCCCGGTCGCTATGCAGATTTGTCGCCGGGATTCCAGGCTTTTCTCAACCTCACGTCGAATTATTTTCATAATGTCCATAATTAGCATTTTACACATATCTTGACGTACGTCAATAAAAATATGGATTTTTTACAAGATTTTTTTCTGCATAGCTTGATACTGCCGCATAACGGCAGACAAAAAACGACCAGAAACACAATTCTCGGTCTGTTCAACTATGAAATCAGCGATTATGCCTTTGCAGGAATCGTCCGAGTTTTCAATTCTTTTGACTAGAGTTCTTGCAAGCTCCCTCGCTGACGGAGTTTCTTCTTGGGCCTCTATGAGATCATAACCCTTCCCAACAATTCCCCTGAACGGATCACTGCAATGGGCGACTCGATGCCCGAGTTGTTTGTAAGGATCATCTACTCCAACTTTCCCGCCGCCGTGTGTGTGTCGCTGTAAGCAATAGGGACACTCGTCAAGAATCCAGAGGTAAGTGTTTCCAGAAACCTCAAGGTGTGCTTCAGCCTCTGGTGTTTCATCAGGTCCAGGTAAACCATAAAGACTTTGCCAGATTTGCTCAGCGTGTTTGACACAAAACACAAGATGCACTTCGAACAGACCGATCCTTAAGGTTGTAAATTGCGTTGCTTTTTTATCGCAACAATTCTCAGTACATTGGACAAAACTTCCGTCTTTGATGTCGCTTGTTCCAAAATAGCTCATCTCTGCCACGCTTTTTTCTGATTTGTTTAATTCACTTAATTTCATAGTATTACCCTTTCTTAATAAGTCAAAATTATCTTCGCTGGACAGATAGGACACTTTTTTCCCCTGTCTCTACTATTAGCCATCTATTCTCTATATTTATTAAAATTTCATTTACACCAACAGACAGAGAGAGGCATTTATCCGTCCAATCTGTCCCAAATTTACAAAAACGTTGTTTTTTTAAAACATTCTGCGATCTTCTGGGACAGATACATTTTTTTCTATCTGTCCACATCTGTCCCAAAGTACTCCTTATCTGTCCCTCATCTGTCCCACTTCAAAAAGGTATGTCATCATCAACATTTAAGTCTTCGGTGTATCGCAAAATCCATAACCGTTTGCCACCGCTTTTCGTTTTTTCACAAATGATCCCTGTCTTTAATAGTGCTGGTGTAAGCTGCATGAGTTCTCTTCCAACTGGAACAGGTGTTTTGGGTATCAGTTTCTGTTTTACAAACTCATCCGGATACTCACTGATCAAGTCACTTGAGCTGCCCTCCCAGTACCCACTTTTATCCCTCACAAGATCGACGATAAACTTCGCAAAAGGATTTAGTTCAATCATATCCGTCCACTTATCTTCGATGGCCGCACCGTAGGAATCAATAAATTCAGAACCGTCAAAACCTAAAGCTTCGCTCAGCCGCACACCCCACACAGCGAAGTCTGCCATTCGTGGTAATTTATCTGACCACGTTGCTGTACTCGACATTGCCTTGGAAATGGCATCGAGAATACCACCAAGGATAAACGGCTTCTGCTCTCCCCACAGTCTTTTGTGTTCCGTTTCAGTTTTCGGATTCTCAATTGATGTCGTTTCGATTAAAACACTTCGATCCAGTAAATCCGGACGATATACAGGATTGCCAACCGCATTTACAATAATACATCGTCGATAATTTCGTACAACATCTTCGCCATCGGTATAGAGTTGCCTCTGACTTGATCCGCCACCGGTTACAGCTCGGCAAAGAACGTCTGACCACCATGTTGGGATTCTTGAAATATTATCATAACTTATCAACCAATGATGTGCGAAATGATGTTCTGCGCATTGTTCGTCTTTTGGTGCTGCCATGTAAGGTACTGCCGAAGGGTCCACAAAGTCCTTAATTTTTGATGTTGTCGAGCTTTTGCCTGTTCCAGGAGGACCAACGAGGAGCAATATAGGATGAGCAATCTCAGGTATAAACCATGATGTCAGTGTGATCAAAAATAAACAACGATCGCTGCTGGCAATGTTGCAAAAGTTAAAAATGAGGTGTGGATCACCGCCCTTAATTGGCGTAACCTGGGCTTCTTGATGTTTGAACCGCCTGAAAATTGTTGGCTGCTGTTCGATATTCCATCCTTCTGGAGTGATCCTAACACATTGCCGACTGTCATTGGATTGATCATATAAAATCGAATCATCCTCGGCTAAGGCAACTCGGTTATATAAAGTTTTTTGTGGCCGGTCATAACATTTTGCTTCAATCTGCACTTGAGCCTGTCGGATTGCTTCACTTCCTGGAGGTGAGCCATATTTTTCACGATAGAGTTGAGCTGCTCTGCTTTTGAATCGTGTGCTGGATGTTGGTACAGGTGCATCGTAAGAGTAATCTCCATCAAAGTGCATCGTCATGTGCGGTTGTGCGTATTGATCCTGAAAAAACTCCAGACCTTCTGATTCACAAATACGGGTGATCTTCTCACCTTGCGTTATATCATCTGATGCATCTTTTTTTTCTTTCTTCTCCTCCCTATTCTCAAACTGCTGTATCTCGGCTTTTGTTAAAGACTTAGTCTGATCCACAAGCTCTATCAGCTGTTCTTTACTTCCCCCATTGTTAAGCCAATCTGAAACATCACCTCCTTTGGGTAGACCAGGAAGCCTAATGGATTTAATTTCTGCTACTTTATTTCTTAGCGATAAAGCTACCTGCTGCATATGTCTTTCACCTGAAGGATCTTTATCAGGCAAAATTACCACTTTTCTACTTTTCAATGTATCGCTGTAGCTACTTTTCCACTTTTCCGCCCCCATGGGGCAAGTCGTTGCGAGCAAGCCGAGTGCTACGAGCCTGTCAACGTCTTTTTCGCCTTCAGGAATAAAAATCGTCTCATCAGGATCGGCTTTAATTATTTCGTCATGCCGATAGAGAATCGTCTCCACACCTTTGAGATTCCAGATCCATCCGTCTTTGCCGTCCGGCCTTCTCTGGAAGAAATCCTTTGGCTCCTTCCGAACTGTTTGGTGGATTAATTGACCATTCTTAATGTAATCATAGGCTTTGATAATCCGACCTCGCTGTTTGTGTTTTTTGCTCGATGCTTTCTTTGTTGCGAATAGATCAGATTTCTTAATCTTGAGTGTATTGCAAATATCATCTATCGAGCATCCTGCGTGACATTTCAGTAATACCCGCCCGTCGTCGCCAATACCAATAGATAGGCTGTTACGGTTGTCTTCGTGTGCCGGGCACAGGGCCGAATGCCCACTTCCGGCCTGCTTTACACCTTGCAGACGGTTGAGTATAGACTGTAGTTGTTGGGCTGCCATTATTTCACCACCCCCTTTGCCCGGCGGATAAATGCGTCAAGGTCGGCAATGTCAAAACGAACGGAACGGTCAATTCTGACCGTTTGGATTCGTCCGGACTTAGATAATTCCCACAATTTCCGTTCGCAAATTCCGAGGTAGGCTGCTGCCTCCTTGCATTTGATCAAGCGATTCAAAGGTGAATTTGTCATCGGCCAACCCTCCCATATTTGAGGTCAATGTAATAACTCAAGCAGTCTGTAAAGAGGCTCCATGCGTCCTGTTGCTGATCTCGTTCTGCGTTACCTTGCAAGTGAAGAAGAATTGAACCTATTTGCATTTTAAGACTTGCAAGACTACAGGAATCTTGGTAAAATTGCTTTAGTTGGTTACGGTTTGGGGCTGTTGCTTTTCGACGAGTGACGCCCCTTTTTTTGCCTCTTTCACTTAGCATTTTCTCGACTCCTTCCGTGCTTTGAACTCTGCCATATTACAGTTGCACTCCAGGAATAATTCTATGTCGCCAAGAATCCACCTTTTTGATCCGCCAAGAGATACGGGTTTGGGGAGTTTGCCTGCTGACAATAAACGCCATGCCGTACGCGGAGAAATAGACAGCATTTTCGCCAGCGTT
>JADHXY010000126.1 GCA_016782755.1 Phycisphaerae bacterium
CGTTATTCAATGCGGGGCTTATTTACAGGGGCAAGCGTCTTGTTAACTGGGATCCGAAATTGCAGACGGCTGTCGCTGACGATGAGGTTGTGCATAAAACCGTACAGGGCAATTTTTATTATATTCATTATCCGCTTGCGGACGGCAGCGGTCATATTACAGTTGCCACTACCAGGCCCGAAACAATGCTGGGCGATACGGCTGTGGCTGTTAATCCTAAGGACGAGCGGGCAAAGGGTCTTATCGGCAAGAAAGTAGTATTGCCGCTGATGGGTAGAGAGATCGAGATAATCGCCGACGATTATGTAAAACGCGGCGAGGGGACGGGCTTTTTAAAGGTGACACCTGCACACGACCCCAATGACTATGAGATCGGCTTGCGGCACGGTCTTGAGATGATAAACATCCTTACTGTCGATGCGAAGATAAACGACAACGGCGGAAAATATGAGGGTATGGACAGGTTTGAGGCGAGGAAGGCAGTCGTAGCAGACCTTGAGCAGCTTGGTTTGGTAGAAAAGATCGAGCCAAAGGAGCATGAGGTCGGACACAGTGACAGGAGCGGCGTGCCTATCGAGCCGTATCTGAGCGATCAGTGGTTTGTTAAGGTCGGGCCCCTGGCAAGAAAAGCGATAGAGGTTGTTGAGCAGGGCAAGATTAAGTTCCATCCCGAAAGATACGGCAAGAGTTATCTCGATTGGCTTTACGGGATTCGTGACTGGTGTATCAGCAGGCAGCTTTGGTGGGGACATCGGATACCTGTCTGGCATTGCGCCGATTGCGGGGAGCTGAATACTGGTATCGAGGATGTTACAGTATGCGGCAAGTGCGGCGGGGCTAACCTTGAGCAGGATCCGGATGTGCTTGATACGTGGTTTAGTTCTGCGCTGTGGCCTCATAGCACGTTAGGCTGGCCGGAGCAGACCAGCGAGCTTGAGTTTTATTATCCGACCAATACCCTGATAACTTCAAGGGATATTATTACGCTGTGGGTGTCGAGAATGGTGATGATGAGCCTGCACAATACCGGCAAGATACCTTTTACTGATGTTTTTATTCACGGCAAGATACTCGACGGCAAAGGCGAGACGATGAGTAAGAGCAAGGGCAACGGTATCGATCCGCTCGATATTATTGACACTTACGGGGCCGATGCGATGAGGTTCAGCCTGGCGATGATGACGACAGAGAGTCAGGATATGCGCATGCCGGTAAAGAAGGATGAAAACGGTAGAAACGTTAGCGAGAAATTTGATCTTGGCAGGAATTTTTGCAATAAGCTCTGGAATGCCTCGCGTTTTGCGATGATGAACCTTGACGGCATTGAGCCGGAGAAATTTGATAAGGATAAAATGACCGTTACTGACCGCTGGATACTTTCGCGGCTGATGGAAACTATTGATGAAGTTGCCGGCTTACTTGACGAGTTCAAGTATAGTGAGCCTTTGAATGCGATTTATAAATTTTTCTGGAACGATTTTTGCGATTGGTACCTTGAATGGGCAAAACCGCGCATGAGAGACGATGAGCAAAAACCGATCGTCCAGAATGTTCTGGCGTATGTTCTCGATCAGATTTTACGGCTACTGCATCCTTTTGTGCCGTTTATTACCGAAGGTATTTTTGGCAAGCTTAACGAATTGGTCGCTGTTCGCAAATTGGCGGGCATCGTCGAAGCCGGCAAATCCGAAGCCCTGATCAATGCACCGTGGCCGAAAGCTGTTGAGCAATTGCGAGATTTTGAGGCTCAAAAAGAAATAGAAACGGTGCAGTCGGTTGTGCACGTAATTCGTGACCTCAGGAGTAAGTATGATAAAAAACCGGGCGAAAAACTTCAGGCCTCGGTAAGCTCAGATTCAGAAACGGCAGGGATATTGAATTTTAATGCCGCTCTTATTAGTCAATTGGCAAATCTGGAAAGTTTCGAAGTGGGCGAGGATCTGGCAAAACCGGAAAATTCCGCAGCAGCTATCGTTGGTCAGACACAGGTTTATTTGCATAATGCAGTTGATATTGAGGCGGAAAAAATACGGCTTGAAAAACAGAAGGAGAAACTTCTTTCGGGAATAAAAGGCGGTGAGGCCAAACTCTCTAACGAAAACTTCGTATCAAGGGCTAAGCCCGAGGTTGTTCAGCAGGCAAAGGAAAGACTCGGTGAACTTAAAGAGCAGCTGGAGTTGGTTGAGCAGAATCTTTCGGAATTGAATGGTAAATAATCAATTAATTAACGGGGGTCTGAAAAATGGATGCTCTTGTCGAATTGTCCCGGATAATAATTAACGAGGCATCAGATCAGCAGGTGATTGTCTTAAAAGAGGTTAATGGCGAACGCAGCTTTCCGATTGTTATCGGTATAGTTGAGATATTTGCTATCGACCGAAGGCTCAAGGGCATCAAACCGCCGAGGCCGATGACACATGACCTGCTTGACTCTGTTATAAAAAAACTTGGTGCTAAAATTCAAAAGATTGTTATCGACGATCTTCGCCAGCACACATTTTTCGCTAAGATAACACTTAGTGTTGATGGCGAACAGTTCGAGATCGATTCAAGGCCGTCGGATGCTATAGCCTTAGGAGTCGTTTCTAAGACCCCGATTTATGTTGCTGAGCACGTTTTCGAGAAATTGAATCGCTGATAAGGCTTGTGATTATAAGCAGAAAAGCCGCAACGCAGAGCATACTGTCGGCGGCATTGAATGCGGGCCAGTGGTGATTTTTGTAATAAACATCGATAAAATCTCTTACCATTCCATCGTTAAAAATCCTGTCGTAAAGATTGCCTGTGATGCCAGCTGCAAAAAGGCCTAATATGAAATAGGTGCATTTTTTTTGTTTGCCGGCAAAAAAGAAAAAGCCAAGCAGTACTATCAAAGCGATTATTGATACTGCAACAAGAAAGAATCGCTTGCCCTCGGCGATCCCGAAGGCGGCACCCCTGTTTACAGCGAGAACCAGGTTCAAAAAACCCTCGATAACAGCGAAAGACATTTGCTGCTTTTTTTCAAGCCAGTCAAAAACGGCATACTTTGACCATAGGTCCAAAGCAACTCCGCAAACGGCTGTAGGCCA
The DNA here is from genome assembly GCA_016782755.1 of Phycisphaerae bacterium. Classification (GTDB taxonomy): domain Bacteria; phylum Planctomycetota; class Phycisphaerae; order Sedimentisphaerales; family Anaerobacaceae; genus BS750m-G65. The sequence continues at coordinate 3,072 of JADHXY010000126.1, forward strand.
GAAAATGAGGTGGCCTGTTAGAGGGGGAAGTTTTATTTTCTCTAATATATCAGTTAAAGATTTCAATCTTTTTTATTTTTCCTTCGATTCAGTTGTTTATTTATTATGTTTATGAATTGCTGGCTGAAATGTTTAATCGGAATATTTTTTTATGATATTTTTGAGCTTGCCGCTGCCGTGCTGAGAAGGATTTATCTCAAGAGATTTCTGCCATTGCTGTACAGCTTTGGATTTGAGCGACTGGTCCAGAGTGCCATCGTCATTTTTTGCCGCGAGCAGATACGCAACGCCTAAGCCCCGGTAGGAATCCCAGTCTAACGGGTCAATCTCTACGGCTTTGAGGTAATCTTCGGTGGCACTTTCGATATCACCAAGCTTGATCTTGCAATAGCCAAGATATTTATAAGCCTCGTTATTTTGCGGCTGAATCTCAATTACCGATTCGAGGATGTCTTTGGCCGGTTCAAGAATTGAGTTCTTCAGATACGCTTTTGCAAGGTTTAGCATAATGTCGGGATTTGCGTTTTCGGTTTCCAGTGCCCTTTTGTATGATTCTATTGCCTGCTCGTTTTCGTTGCGGGCTGAGTATATGTCGCCAAGGATTTTTTGCAGCTCGAAAGCATCAGGGTCGATCTGCTCGGCTCTTTTGCCGTATTCGAGGGCATTCGAATAGTCATCGATTTTGTAGTAGCATTGAGCATTGTTCAGGTTGGCTTCGAAGTGGTCAGGTTCTAACTCAGTAGCACGGCTATATGCGCCGATTGCAGGTCGGTATTTTTCGGTGACCTGATAAACCTTGCCGAGATTGAAATAATCATGAAATGACCATGGGTTCAGGTCGGTGGCTTCTTCATAAGATTCCGCGCTTTTTTCATATTCCTGTTTGTCCTGGTAAATATCGCCTTTTAGCGAATGGGCTAAGGAAAATTGCGGGTCTTTCTCGATTGCGGCATCAAGTTTTTCTATGGATTTGTTAGAGTCGTCAGCATCCCTGAGTACTATAGCATCGACATAAAAATCTACAGGAGCGGGGCCGGTTGCACAGCCGCTAAGCAGTACCAAAGCCGCAAACGATGTAAATAGTAAAACCCTTCCGGAGAAACTCGCATAAATATTCATACTAATCCGCCTCATTCATGTTAAAGCATGCCATTGTAAAACAAATAATTTCGTTCGTGTGAGAAATTATATCACAGCTAAACGCACTGTCAAAATAATATAATCACACATAATATCCTTTTATATAGGACTTATTCGGCGATTTGGCGTTTTTTACTCAGTTTTTTTATATTTTTTAGTTGACATCGCATAGTATGTAATACATAATAAGTAAAAACAAAATATCGAAAGGACATATTTATGAAATTCGAAACACAGTTACTCAAAGGGATCGCTCCTGCAGTTGTACTGCAGATTCTATCCAGCGGGCAGATGTACGGCTACCAGCTTGGTGAGCAGATCGAAAAAAGAAGCGGTGATATATTGAGCCTCGGCAAGGGTACGCTTTATCCGCTGCTGTATAACCTCGAAGCCAAAAAACTGGTGAAGGGCAGATGGGAAAAAAGCGAATCGGGCAGGAAACGCAAATATTATTCGATCACCAGCAAGGGTCATGCTCAGTTGACCGAGCAGAAACAGCAGTTACAGCAGCTCAATAGCGGCTTGAACCTTATTTTCGGCGGTGCCTTGTCTAACCCTGCTTTAGCCTGAGTGAAATTTTGACTTGTCCTGAAGCAACTTTGTCTGGTACAGACAAGGAAGCGATTCTGAGTTAAAAGAATGGGAGGCTGCAAATGAGAAAAAAAGATAATGATATCTTCAAAGACCTGCCGGTTATGGCTGTGGATTATATAAAGCTGGTTATTAAGAGAATGGGTTATCGCAAAAAGGTTCGTGCTGATGTGCAAGCCGAGCTGATTACGCATTTTCAGGATGGGCTGAAAGATTGCAAGAGCGACGAAGAGAAACAAGCGGCTGTGAAGAACTTGATCGAGGAGTTCGGCGATCCGAAGGTTCTCGGCAAGCTCATGAAAAGGGGAAAAAAACGCTGCCGCTCGCTGTGGCGAAAAGCTATTGCTAATACGTTCAAGACTGTTGGGATTCTGCTTATCGTTCTGGTTCTCTATGTCGGCTGGTTTTTGAGCGGCAAGCCTATCATAACGACAAATTATGTTGAGCAATTGAACAGGATTGTCAAGCCGATGCCGAATGTTGACCCGAATCTAAATGCGGCTCGGT
>JADHXY010000022.1 GCA_016782755.1 Phycisphaerae bacterium
GAATGTATTTTTATCAATGCCTTCCATGGCCGTCCTCTACGAACAACCATAACCGAATTGACAAAATAGGTCGAGGAAAGAATTAAGATGTCTTATACGGAAAGATTAAAAAGTCCCCGGCGAAGCCGGGATAAGTTCATCTATTCCCTCGCCTAAGGCCGAACCATTCAAACTCTGGCTGGCAAAAGTTGGCTATGAACGGATTGAAGAGACCGAAGACCCTGAGCTGGCCTTCGATCGTGCTATGCAGACCTATTTGAAGAAGGGCTATTCAAAAGAATGGATAAATCAACGCCTGAAAAGTATTGAAGTCAGAGGTCAGAAATCAGATATCAGAAAAAGACAAAAAAGACCCCGATGGATCGGGGTGTCGCTTTGCTCCACTTTGACGGGATTGGACAGGATTATATTTTAAAAACAAAAAATAGTACTAAGAAAATAAAGTGTTGTGTAATTGTCGATTTTGGTTATAATGGCCGGATATGAAAAAATATCCGCATGGGCAATTTTTTTGCCCATCCTGATAACTAAAATACTTAGCCAGATGTGTAGAACTATTGAAGGAACAGACAGAAACGAGTTGTGAAAAGAAGATGGAAAGTTTTGTGTAATGGCAAAGAAATCTGCGTCCGGTTCTAAGAAAGTAACTAAGGTCGGCAAGCCGTCAGCGTTGATTGATACGCGTGTAATTTATTGCGGTGATAATCTTGAACAACTGGCGAAACTGCCGGAAAACTGCGTTGACCTTATTTATATCGACCCGCCGTTTAATTCCAATCGCAACTATGAGGTCTTCTGGGGTGAGACAAAGGAAAAACGCGCGTTCGCCGACCGTCACGCATCGACACAGGGCTATATCGAATTTATGCGTCCCCGCTGCGAAGAACTACACCGTGTTCTAAAGAAAACCGGCTCGTTCTACTTTCACTGCGACTGGCACGCCTCACACTATGTCAAAGTCATGCTCGACCAGATATTTGATGAAAGCAGTTTTCAGAATGAGATTGTGTGGAAAAGAACAACTGCTCACAATGACCCAAAACGTTATGGAGCTAACGTAGATAGCATTTTCTTCTATACAAAGTCAAATAAATATACTTGGAATACCCAATACCGTTCACATAACGAAAATTATCTTGCTCGTTTTAGGCAAAAAGATCCAGATGGTCGAAGATGGCAAGATTATGATCTGACTGCGAAAGGATTATCAGGCGGTGGATATGAATATGAGTATAAAGGTGTTACTTCTCTTTGGCGATGTCCAATAGAAACAATGAAGCAGTTGGATGAAGATAGGAAGTTGCACTTTACGAGTAAAGGCGGTATTCGCATTAAAAGATATTTGGACGAAAACAAAGGTATTCCTTTGCAAGCCCTTTGGGATGATATTTCACCGATAAATTCTCAAGCGGCTGAAAAGCTTGGTTATCCCACTCAAAAGCCGTTGGCGTTGTTGGACAGAATTATCAAAGCCAGCAGTAATGAGAATGATATTATTCTTGACGCGTTTTGTGGTTGCGGGACGGCTTTAGTTGCAGCGGATAATCTCAACAGGCAATGGATCGGAATAGATGTATCGCCTACGGCTTGCCGTGTGATGGCAAAGCGGATGCGGGATATATGCGGGGTGAAAGAAGATGAAAAGCTTTGGCGGGTTGGACGAGGCTTTGTTGTGCGAGATTTGCCGTGGTCGGAAAAGAAACTGCGAGAACTTCCGCCTTTTGAATTTGAGAACTGGGCGGTTATCGCAATCGGCGGGATTCCAAATAAAGCGCAGGTTGGCGATATGGGAATTGATGGGCGTATTTATCCAGTCTCTGCAACGCCGAAGAAAGTCGAAGGCGAACTGAATTTCATGGATCTCTGGTATCCCATCCAAGTCAAGCAGAAGAACAAGGCGGGTAGGCCGGACATTGATTCTTTCGAGGCGGTGATGATGCGCGAAGACCGCACAAAAGGGTTCTTTGTCTCATTCGATTATACTGGCGACGCTATGAGCGAGATAGATGCCTTTTTCAAAAGAACCGGCAAGAGCATAATCGCCCTGACCGTCAAAGATATTCTTGAAGAACAGATCGCATACAAGCTGGCGTAGGAAATAAATAGGTAAAGTTATGACTTTAAAAAAAGAACAACTTACTGTTTTTCCAGATACTAATATTCTCTTACATTATCCCCCTTTTGACCAAATTGATTGGCTTGAATGGTGCAATTGTAAATCAATAAAGATCATTCTCTGTTTGCAGGTTGTCGATGAATTAGATAGTAAAAAAGATGACCCAAGTTTAGGGGAACGTGCTAAAAAAGTAATCAAGAAAATCAAAGAGTTGATATCCCAAAATGGCGGAAACATAAAGGATAACATTGTTCTTGAAATGCATAGCAAAGACTTGAACAATGCTAATATTTCAGCAGATGAAACAATTATTCAGCAAATCATGGATTATAAATCAAGCCATAATAACAAAGAAATATGTATCATGTCTGAAGATTTGGGTATGCAGATACGTTGCAGGGATAGGGTAGAAGCAATTGAGCCAGACAAGAGGCAAAGGCTATCGGACCCTTCATCTGAATTGCAAAAAGAGAATATACAACTTAAAAACACCATCCAAAAAATAAAGAACTCTGTCCCAGAACTCTCATTAAGGTTTTGTGATAATGATGATTATTCTCATAAGCAATATATATTATGCCAACCTTCCGAGATACGTAGCGAGAAAATAGCTAAAGCCCTTGAGAAACTGCGAAAAAAATATTCCACAAATTTTCTTCAAAACGCTGAAACGAACCGAATACCCATTTTTAAACTGTCTCAGATAGAAGAGAGTGAATATGAACGATATGACAAAGAAATTGAAAATTTCTTTGCTAACATAGAACAATACTTCCACAAAAGACATGGATTTATAAATACATTTCATCGCACAATTTCTCTTGAACTTGAGATAAGAAATATTGGAGGCAAACCTGCCGAAGACGTGGATTTGTTAATTCATTTTCCTAATGGATTTAAGATGTATACTGAAAAAGATCGCCCATGCTCTCCAGTAAAACCGATGCCACCTAAAAAACCAAGAACTCAATTAGAAATGATGAAAACCAGAATGGGATGCAACTTCAACCAGATTTTGCCATCATACAACTTCTCTCACATTGGCAACGAACCGTCCTTTATTCTTAAAAAAACAAACAGTTATGATTTTACTGATCACTTTTATCGGATTAAACACGGAAATTTAGTAAAACTGCCTGAAATTTTTTTTGAATTTGAAACTTACGAATCAGCCGCATCCTTTTCATTTGATTATGAACTTAGCCCAGCGAACCTTCCGGACAAGAAAAAAAACACTTTGCATGTTGTAATTGAAAAAAATAATAAGGGGTCTGTTCACTAACAGTGTGAACGGCCTTAACAATTTCGCTCTTGCCGTTATAATTTATTTCCCCTTTTATTTTTTCATGTTGCATTTTAATATTTGATTTTAAATTTTCTTACAGAACCACCGCTATGGTATTACCGGGTTCGCTTTGGCCAGCCTTGCTGATGGCCTTTGCCCTGTGTTCCAGTTGCTTGCTTCGCCTGCCAAGGGGAATAATTAAAGTTGTCCGCCTGTCCCGCACTTGCTTTGCTTAGTGCGGGGGTACATTTTCCGAGTCATCGGAATCATTACAATAAAAGAGATTGGACGAGCACTAACAGATAAAGGGATTGTGGAGATTAGGAAAGTCATCCGAGAGGAAATACGACAGCGGCGTGAAGGATGTGTTGTATGGCTTCCGGCCCTAACAGGAATTATTGGAGCGGCTACGGGTTTCGTAGCAGCACTTAACCGGTAGAGAATGCTTGTTGCGGAATCCAGAATTTTGAAAAAGTAGATTCCTGCCTGCGCAGGAATGACAACAAAGGGAAACTGGATACCCGCCTTTTTCCCGATCAACTACATCGGGGCTCGCAATGTCGGTGAAAGAGGGTTTGGTTTTATCCCATCGCTTGCGCTCAGGGCTTTTAATATGTCGCTCCTTCGGAGCTTGAAAGGAATTGTAAATTCAAAATAAGAAAACCGCGTGGGTAAGCCCCGAATGGTCGGGATTTTCAACAAGTTACCCACCCTACCAGACTTGATAGTCAGTTTTAATTTACTTGACTTTGGGGTGGGTTTTCGTGTAAATTCTTAATCCGTGTGCCTGTAGAAAGACTCAGACGGGATAAGATGACGAGGTAGAATTCGTCTTACAATAGATAAAGGTTAATTATATGGACGAAAAAAAGGTAAGAGTCGGATTGGCGGGGTATGGGACGGTCGGCTGTGGCGTTGCTAAGATCATTCTTGAACAGGCGGATTCTATCGCAGCGAAGACGGGTATTCGCCTTGAATTAGGGTGCGTGGTTGACCTTGATACCGAGAGTAAGCGGCCTGTAGAGTTGCCGGAGGGTTTGTTGTGCGATGATATAAATTGCATCCTTAACGATGATACGATTGGTATTGGCGTTGAGCTTATTGGCGGGACGGGTGCGGCTAAGGATTTGCAGCTTGCGATGCTTCGGGCTGGTAAGGATGTGGTTACGGCTAACAAGGCTCTTCTGGCTGAATACGGCGAGGAGCTTTTCGGGTGTGCACGTGAGAATGGCAGGTGCATCGCATTTGAGGCGAGCTGTGCTGGCGGGATACCGATAGTTTCGGCTATACGTAGCGGGCTGACGGCGAATCGGATTGAATCGATGTACGGGATAGTTAACGGGACTTGCAATTATATACTGTCTAATATGACCAGCAAGGGAATTGGTTTTGAGGAGGCACTGCTGGCTGCTCAGCAGCTTGGATATGCGGAAGCAGACCCGACTCTTGATATTAACGGTGGCGATAGTGCTCATAAGCTGGCAATTCTTGCATCTCTTGCGTTGGGTTGTCAGATACATTTAGATGATATTTATGTGGAAGGGATTGAGGGGATATCGAGGGATGATATTCATTACGGCGGTGAGATGGGGTATTGCCTAAAACTTCTGGCGATCTGCGACCATACGGAGGATGGGAAGGTGTCTTTGCGGGTGCATCCGTCTTTTATATCTAAGGACGACTCGCTGGCGAATGTAAATGGTGCTTTCAATGCTGTCAGCATATTCGGTAATGCGGTAGGCGAATTAACGTTTTACGGCAGAGGTGCGGGGATGATGGCGACGGCGAGTGCGGTGGTGGCTGATATTATTGATGTTGCGATTGGTAATTCGAGGGCGGCTTTTGAGAGCCTGAATATGAGAAGCCACGAAGAAATAAAAGATGATATTGTTGGTATAGGCGAATCAGTTAGCAGGTTTTATGTACGGCTGATGGTTAAGGATCAGCCGGGTGTTTTTTCGCAAATTGCGACGATACTTTCAGAAAACTCTATAAGCATATCGGGCATACTGCAGCATGAGGGCGAGGGGCCGGATAACACGGTGCCTGTGGTAATGACAACTCATCCCACGAGGCAAAGTAAGGTGAGTGCTGCGATCGAGAGTTTGGATGGACTTGATACGGTTTGCAGTGAGCCGGTTTGCATTAGGATCGTTGATATTCCGGAGGATAAAGATTGAGCTGTAAATATGTGATAATCGTCCCCGATGGAGCGGCTGACAAGCCATTGGCGGAGTTTGGCGGCAAGACGATACTGGAAGCTGCAAAAATACCGAATATTGATCGGCTGAGCAGCGAGGGCAGGCAGGGTCTTGTTCAGACGGTTCCGACTGGTATGGAGCCGGGCAGTGATGTTGCGCAGATGAGTTTGCTCGGTTATGATCCGGCGAGATATTATACGGGTCGGGCACCAATCGAGGCGGTTGCGATGGATATTGATCTCGATGCGAGTGACTGGGTTTTCAGGTGCAACTTGGTGACGATTTGTGATGAGAAAATGGCAGACCACAGTGCCGGTCATATAACAAGCGAAGAAGGCGGAAAGTTGATCGATGAGCTGAATGGGAGTTTCGCAAGCGAAACTTTGAGATTTCATAAAGGTGTCAGCTACAGGCATCTGCTGGTTTGTAAGGGTTACGATTTTGATGTTCAGACTTATCCTCCGCATGACTACATAGGAATAAAAATCGAAAAGATACTGCCGAGAGGTAAGGGGGCGGATATGCTGATCGATCTGATGGCAAGGTCGGGGCAGCTTTTTGCAGGTCACGATATAAATAGGGTGCGGCTGGACCTTGGCGAAAATCAGGTTAGTTCGATATGGCTCTGGGGAGAAGGCAAACGGACGGTCATGGACAGCTTTGAGAAGCGATTCGGGCTTAGAGGGGCATCTATAACGGCTGTGGATCTTGTGAGGGGGCTGTCGAAACTTATTGGGTTTGACCTGATAGCGGTTGAAGGTGCTACGGGTTTTGTAGATACCAATTATGAAGGTAAGGCTAATGCGGCGATTGAGGCACTTGAAAAATATGATGTTGTGTTCGTGCATGTGGAAGGGCCGGACGAGGCCGGACATAATAAGAATGCACAATTGAAAAAGCTGGCTGTTGAAAGGATCGATAAATATATCGTCGGGCCGGTTTATGAGGCGTTGCAGAAATATCCGCAGTGGCGAATGATGGTTCTGCCGGATCATCCGACGCCGGTTGAAAGCGGAGCGCACAGCAGCGATGCGGTGCCTTTTGCGATGGCAGGAAGCCAGGTTAGCGGGATTGTGCATAAGAACTTTAGTGAGTCGAATTCCGAACAGTCAGGTTTTTATATTGATAAAGGCTGTGATCTGATGGAGTATTTCCTTAATAGTTAGGAACAGGAGTAACATGGGAATAGTTGTTAAAAAATTTGGCGGTACATCCGTTGCTAATGCAGAAAAGATACTTCGTGCCTGCAAGCGGGTGATCGAGGAAGTAGATGCCGGAAACCAGGTTGTTGTGGTAGCCTCTGCCCGGGGTAAACAGACCGATCAACTTGTTGCCGATGCATATGAACTTAACCCGAACCCTCCGGCCAGAGAAATGGATCAGCTTTTGAGTACAGGTGAGATTCAGACGGTATCGCTTTTTGCAATGGCACTTGAAGCAGCTGGCTATAAGGCGATAAGCTTTACGGGCGGACAGATAAAGATGATAACTGACAGCGATCATTCCAGAGCGAGGATCAAAAGCATCGATTCGCTGCATATCCATAATCATCTTGCCAAAGGTTATATAGTTTTAGTGGCTGGTTTTCAGGGGATAGATGAGAAAGGGAATATAACTACGCTCGGCAGGGGCGGTTCGGATACGAGTGCGGTGGCTTTGGCGGCTGCACTGGAAGCGGATGAGTGTGAGATATTTACGGATGTTGACGGGATATATACGACAGACCCGAGAATATTTAAGCAGGCAGCCAAAATGGAAATGATAAGCTATGATGAGATGCTGGAGATGGCGAGTCTCGGGGCGGGAGTTATGCATGGAAGAGCTGTCGAATTCGGTAAGAAATATAATGTAAAAATTCATGTAAGAAGCAGTATTGAAGAAACAAAAGGAACAATAATAACTCATGAGGTACCCCAAATGGAAGATATAGTAGTATCCGGAGCGACGATACAAAAGGACATGGCAAAAATAAGTCTTATCGGAGTCGATAATAAGCCCGGCAATGCGGCAAAACTTTTTAGTCACCTTGCCGGTGCTAAAGTAGTAATCAATGATATTATCCAGACAGAAGTCGATGCCGAAAAGGCTAACGTCTCATTTACGATAGGCATGTCTGATTTTAATGATGCCGTGGAGGCGGTTGAGAGCATCAAGGACGAGCTCGGCTGTGAACGTGTGTTTACACGCAAAGATATTGCCGAAGTAAGTGCTGTAGGTGTAGGTATGCGTTCGCACTATGGTATAGCCGAGAGGATGTTCGGTGCACTTTCTAAGGCGAAAGTTAATGTTGATTCTATTACGACAAGTGAGATAAGGATCAGCTGTGTGGTCGACGAAAACCAGGCGGAAAAAGCACTTGAGGCGGTTTGCCTTGCTTTTGAGCTGGATAAGCCGGCAGATCAGAGATCGAAGTAGAAAGTCAAAGAGATGTCTTGACAAAAAATAATAAACAAAAATTTGCTATCAGCAGAAAGACAAGGACTTTTTTCTTAGTCGTTTTTTTGCTGATAGCATTTTTTTTAATCCGGCTTGACCGTAGCAGGATAAGAGTTACTCCAACATTTGAAAATGGTGATAAAACGGCAGAAGTTCTGCCTTTGCCGGATATAGACAAATACCACCAGAAAACTTTTTCGGTTGTAAAAGTGGTTGATGGAGACACTTTCGACATTGACGAGCCAGACGGAAAATATAATCATACTCGAATCCGACTCTGGGGGGTCGATACTCCTGAAACCAAAAACAGCAATAAGCCGGAGATGTATTTTGGCAGAGAGGCAAGTGAATTCGCGAAGAAAATCCTCTCGGGTAAAAAAGTTAAAATATTATTATCTGAGAAGAAAACCCGTGGCAAGTACGGCAGATTGTTAGCCTATGTTCAGCTGCCTGATGGTAAGATATTTAATGAATTAATAGTTGAAGATGGCTATGGATATGCGGATATGAGGTTCGAGCATTTGTACTATTTTAAGTATCAGCAGCTCGAGAGAAAGGCCAGGAAAGCGGGAAAAGGACTTTGGGAAAATGTAGAACAAGGCCAGCTTCCCGAATGGCTTGTTAATAGGCGGCCCGAGATACTGGAAGAAAGAAAGCGATGAATTTTAATATAAACGATTATGAGCATATTATCTGGGACTGGAACGGAACGCTGCTTGATGATGCGCGGCTTTGCGTTGAGATATTTAATACCCTGCTGACGAGGCGTAAGATGAAGACGGTCTCATTAGTTGAGTATCAGGAGGATTTTTCTTTCCCGGTGATAGAATATTACAAAAAACTCGGCTTCGATTTTGATAAGGAATCGTTCGATGGCGTAGCAAATGAATACATAGGGCTTTATAACCAGAGAAGGTTTGAGTGCAAGCTCAATAAAGGGGTTTTGAGGGTACTTGAAGAATTAAAATCCAGAGGATTGAAACAATCTATCCTTTCGGCATATCATCAAAAAATGCTTGAAGAGACCGTTGACTTTTATAAGTTGCGCAAGTTTTTCAGCGAAATTGTGGGATTGGATGACTATTATGCCCACAGTAAAATCGATAATGGCAGGAAGATGCTAAGCGGGCTACGAATTGCTAAGAGCAAAATAGTACTTATTGGCGATACAGTTCACGATTACGAAGTGGCAGAAGATATGGGAATAAGCTGTATTCTTTTATGCAGCGGTCACTGTTCGGCGAAAAGGCTGCAAAACTGCGGGGTAAGAGTAATCGATGCTATTGGAGATATTATCTGAAAAAGTATCGGTAAAAAGGTTTTACTTTTTTCTTTTTCTGATAAACGGCAAGCCTAAACCTATTAAGAGTAATGTCAACGGCTCAGGTACCGGCATCTGTGCCAAGGCCTGCACTCCCATAATGTACGAATCGTCACCCAAACCCAAATAATCGTCAAAGTACCAGTTTTCGTCACGGAGATCCATTGAATAATAAACAAGATTATCCGATCTTGGGGCAACTCCACCCTTGTCATCATCGGAATCAGTAACCCATATTCCAAGATAATCACCAGTATCCGGGTCATATTTATACCCCCATGCTGTTATAGCATGCCCGCCGGGGCTTCGAATATCTAAAGCTACTCCATATCCTTGATGTAAATAATCATCAATTGCTCCCATAACCGCAGAAGTATTATACATACTGTGGTAATAATCATCGAAATTATATTCAGGATAAAAAGCTCCGCCGGGATCGGTTACCTGCGACCATCCAGACCAGCCTTGAGTATAATTATCTCCGGTAAACCACCATTCCCAGGCAAATTCCATCTGGCTGCCTTTGTCTGTCCAGTGATCCTGGTAATACTGGAAATTCTGTTCGGCACTGGTCATTCCGCCGACATTACCCCATCCTGTCCATTCGAGTATGTTTGCGGCAGTGGCAGCCCAGCAGAGATTGTCATCGTCGTAGTTGTCGCTGGATTTTTCGACATCAGCCCACGTTCCGCCGTAATTGTCAAAAAGCATGTAATCTATCGGGGCAGAAGGCTCTGCAAAAATCGCAAAAGGAGTGCAGATTAATATTAAAATTACGGTGAAAAGCAAGATAAGTGATGATTTTAGACTCAACGGGTGAGTTCTCTTTTTAGCAAGAAAAGATATCACAAAATTTCTCCTGAAGTTATACAAGCAGCTCTACTGTAAAATACAATTCACTCTCTCACACAGTAAAGGGTACTTCGGAAGAAACCGAAATTCATCACCCTCAAAACATGTACCGTTCTATCCAAAAACGGACTCCCCTCTTCTAATGATTAACTTTAGCATATCAGCCTGAACTTTTAAAGAAAAAAATGGAGCTTTTTGGGGCAAAATCGTGTAATTTTTACTGATGTGTTGTTTTTCAGCGATAAAGCACGTTTTATCAGACGTTTAAGCCGTACTCTTTAATCTTGCGGTACAGGGTTCTTTCGCCGATACCGAGTATTTTGGCGGCTTTTTCCCTGTTGTTATCGGTTTTTGCGAGCGTATCTATAATGGCCTGTTTTTCGAGTTGACCAAGAGAAACCCCTGCCAGGGAGTTTTTTTGGGCGGCTGCGGGAGCGAGCCTTCTTGTCATGTTAATTTCCGGCGGAATGTCCTGCAGATCAAGCCGGTCTCTGTCGCACATTACAACCATTGTTCTGATTACATTTCTTAACTGCCGAATATTTCCCGGCCAGCTATAATTTTGCAGAATTTTCAGAGCCGGCTGAGTGATAGTTTTAACATCAGAGCCAACCTCATTGGCGGCTTGCCTGGTGAAAAAGTCAGCGAATAAAGGTATATCATCAACTCTCTGCTGCAATGAGGGAACTGTGATGCTTACGCCTTTTATTCTGAAATAGAGATCCTGCCGAAATTTTTTCTTTTCGATTAGCGAAATAAGATCGTGGTTGGTTGCACTGATAATCCTCACATCGACAACTCTGGATTTATTAGAACCGACTGGGACTACGATGCCATCTTCGAGGACACGCAGTAATTTTGCCTGCATATTGAGCGGCATGTCGCCTATTTCGTCAAGGAAGAGTGTGCCCTTGTCTGCTATCTCGAAAAGGCCTTTTCTGTCTGATACAGCCCCGCTGAAAGCCCCTTTCACATGGCCGAAAAGCTCGCTTTCGAGAAGGGTCTCCGCAAGGCCTGCGCAATTTATAGGTTTAAAGGGCTTATCTTTCCTCAGTGAATTATCATGGACAGCCTTGGCAAGCAGCTCTTTGCCTGTGCCGGATTGACCTTCAATGAGAACTGATATATCGGTTGCGGCAACACGCCTAAGCACTTCTAAAATGCCTTTCATTGCGCTGCTATTGCCCTTTACTCCATCAAAAGCAAATTCTTGTCCCTTGCGGGGGACAATTTTTGCTGGTTTATCGCTTTTTTGTTTTTGTGTAGTGAGCTGCTGGATAATTTTTCTGAGTTGGTCGATGTCGATAGGTTTTACGAGATAATCATAAGCTCCACCCCTGAGCGCCTCTTTGCAATTTTCTATTGAGGCATAAGCCGTCATCAATATCACATTGACATCAGGATTTTTATTTTTGGCGGCTTGCATTATCTGCATGCCATCAGTATCGCCTAATCTCAAACCCGTGATTATTATGTCAAAATCCTGTTCAGCGATAAGTTCGAGGGCGTCGGGGCCAGAATATACAGCCATGGCCTTTTTGCAAAGTTTTTCGAGAGATTCGGCTATACCGTCCGCGTGTTTTTTCTCGTCGTCAACAATCAATATTACCGCATCGTTTGGCATAATCAATTTTCCGAAGTTGGTATAATATCTACTTTAATACGGAATATAGTACCGTTATTCAGCACGCTGTCAACAGATATCGTACCATCATGAGCCATTGCAATCTTGTATATTGTGGGCAAACCAAGACTAAGCTACGGTTGAATGGATAAAGATGCCCGGGTCTCTTTATTTTGCTGCCATTTTAAGATAATCAAAAAAAGTGCCGCTGATATTAACAATCCTCTGAAAATATCAGCTGCAAAAAGCATCTTTTTCTCGGCAATGAAAGAACCAAAATAAACTTTGTTTTGAGCGAATTCAGCTTAAAACTGTTATTCCGACTTTTCCTCTTTTGCCATTTCGACAAGAGCAGCTTTGCGAGAAAGTTTCAACCTGCCCTGATCGTCGATCAGCAAAAGCTTAACGTCAACCAGATCACCAGCTTTGCAAACTTCTTCGGTTTTTTTAATGTACTTATCGCTTAGTTCGCTTACATGGCAAAGGCCTTCGACACCCGGGGCTATCTCTACAAAAGCACCAAAGTCTTTAACAGAAACTACCTTACAGCCTTTATAGATTTTGCCGACTTTTGGCGGCTGAGTCATAGACTCAATTATGTTTCTTGCGTCCAGATGTCCGGAGCCGTTGACACAACTGATAAATATAGTACCATTTTCTTCGATTTCGATAGTAGTTTGGGTTTGCTCTTGCAGGGCTTTGATAATTTTGCCGCCAGGACCGATGATTTTTCCGATAAACTCAGGATCAATCTCAATACTAATGAGTTTAGGTGCATACTTGCTCAATTCGGTACGGGGTTGGTTTACAGCCTGTTCCATTTTCTGGAGGATTTTTGCCCGTGCCTCTTTTGCCCTTTGCAAAGCTTCGACCATAATACCGTGAGCGAGTCCCTCAGCTTTGATATCAAGCTGAATGGCTGTAATTCCTTCGGTAGTTCCAGCTACTTTGAAATCCATATTGCCATAATGGTCTTCTTCGCCAATAATATCGGTCAGCAGTTTATACGAACCGTCATCAGCAGTAATCAAACCAACAGAAATACCCGCCACAGGATTCTTTAGCGGAACACCCGCATCCATTAATGCCATTGAACCGCCGCAGACAGAAGCCATCGAACTTGAGCCGTTAGATTCTGTAATATCTGAGATTATCCTGATAGTGTAGGCGAAGTCTTCGCTTTCGGGTTTTACCTCCGCAAGAGCACGTTCAGCCAAGGCTCCGTGACCTATTTCTCTTCTTCCCGGGCCGCGAATCGGTCTTACTTCGCCGACTGAATACGGAGGGAAATTGTAGTGCAAGGTAAATGTCTGAGAATACTCATCAAGAAGGCCATCAATAATCTGGGCATCTCTAATTGTTCCGAGAGTAATGTGAACCAGTGACTGTGTTTCGCCTCGTGTGAACAAAGCCGAACCATGAGTTCGCGGCAGCACATCGACCTGGCAATCGATATCTCTTACATCTTCATAACCTCTTCCGTCCGGCCTTTTGCCTTCCAACAGAAGCTTTTTAAGTAAATTACCCTGCATCTTATCAAGCATACGCTTTACCATCGCTTTGCTATATTGCTGCTGGGCAGATTCTGAACAGTACTTTTCAATAATAGCATCCAGAATTTCCCTGACTTTTTGTTTTCTTTGTTTTTTGTCTGCTATCTGCTTAGCTTCGTAAAGCTGGCCGAAAAATTCTTTTTCTATTTCCCCAGCCAACTCTGGATTATCTTCGGCAAGCGGGCATTCCTTTTCAACGCCAGCCTTGCTAACGAGTTCATCAATAAGGTCGCAAACATCAGCAACAGATTTCTGAGCTTCGGCAATGGCATCGGCTATAACATCTTCGGGCAGCTGTTTTGCGCTAACCTCGATCATGTTCATAGCTTCTTTTCTTCCGCCAAGAAGCAGATTCAAGTCACCCTGTTCAAGCTGCTTATGAGTTGGATTTACGACAAACTCTCCATCAATCCGAGTCATACGGCAAGCACCGATAGGCCCGAGGAAAGGTATCTTACTAATAGATAGAGCGGCACTGGCTCCGATCATCGCAAGCACGTCCGGGTCGTTTTCACCATCAAAGCTGAGCACAGTAGCCATGATCTGCACTTCCTGGAAATATCCTTCCGGGAAAAGGGGTCTTATCGGCCTGTCGATCTGACGTGCGGTAAGAGTTTCTTTTGTGCTTGGCCGACCTTCTCTTTTGATAAAACCTCCGGGGAACTTACCAGCGGCACTGTGCCTCTCACGGTAATCCACACTCAAAGGGAAATAATCGATATCTTCATTCCTGGGCGGAGAAGTTGTAGCCGCAACGAGAACTACCGTTTCTCCATACTTGACCAGAACAGCACCATCAGCTTGTCTGGCGATCCTGCCTGTTTCGATTGATAACGTTCTGCCGCCGATCTGTCTTTCTATCTTAGTCACATTAAACATATTTTTTCCTTATTGTCCAAATCCAACAGAAGTTGCCGGATAAATTCGTTAAATAGCAAATACTAACAGTGCTTTACGGCCTCTTACTTACGCAGGCCAAGTCTTGTGATTATCTCTTTATACTGTTTTGGGTCTTTGCTATTAATGTATTTTAAAAGAGATGCCCTGTTTCCAACCATTTGCAGCAGTCCACGCCGTGACGCGTGATCTTTACGATGGATTTTGAGGTGCTCGGTAAGTTCAGTTATTCTTTTTGTCAATATCGCTATCTGAACCTGTGAAGAACCTGTATCGCCCTGATGCACTTCAAAATCATCGATAATCTGTTTTTTCGCCTCTTTTGTTATCATTTTGTTCCTTTAATCATATATCTTACAAATCTTTATTCCTGTTTATGTTACGCTATAAATGGCGTAAATTCGGGATTATACCAGAGTAATAAGTATTTGCAAGTTTTTTCTAATCAAACATTTTCGTCTCAAGATATTATATATTTGCAAATTATTTCAAAGATTTCTTGGAAAAGGCGCAGCTATTACCTTAAAATCCTTTTTTGTCGATTTTTGAGGACTATTTAGAAAATGCAGGTGATTGTAGCAAAAAAATGCGGTTTTTGCCCCGGAGTAAGTAACGCTATAAGTATTGCAGAGCAAACTCTGGCACATGAAAAAAACGTGTACAGCTTAGGGCCAATAATTCACAATAAGGATGAAGTTGCAAGATTGGTCAAAAAAGGGCTTAAAAACGTTGATAAGATCGACAATATCGTTTCGGGGACAGTGCTGATCCGCTCTCACGGTGCTGCTCCGGCCCAGATCGAAAAAATTAAGAAAAAAGGCCTAAATATCGTTGATGCAACCTGTGTTCTTGTTAAACGAGTGCAGGAAATCGCATCAAAACTCGAATCAGAGGGCTACCAGGTGGTAGTAATAGGCGATAAGAACCACCCGGAGGTGCAGGCTGTGGTCGGCTGTGCAAAAGATGTGGTCGTAATAGATAGTGAGCAAGACCTGCACAAACTCAGACCTGAGGGAAAAATCGGTGTAATTTGCCAGACCACCAAAGCACCATCGCATTTAGGGTCTATGATATGTGCGATAGCAAAAAAGGGCTTTGGTGAACTCAAAGCGATTAACACTCTCTGCAAGGAAACTATCAAGAGGCAGCAATCTGCGATTGAAGTATGCAAAAAAGTGGACGTAATGTTCGTTATCGGCGACCGCGACAGTGCAAATACGAGGACTTTGGCTGATTTGTGTAAAAAATACAACAAGCAAACGTTTCACTTGCAAAACTGGGAAGAATTTGATACAAAGGCCGTTTACGGCAAAAAAGTGGCCGGCGTTACAGCCGGAGCTTCTGCTCCTGACTGGATTATCGATGATTTTGTCGAGAATCTAAAAAAGGTAGATACAGAAAATTTATAGTTTTAAAAATTTTTTAAGAGCTTCGGCTGAGTTGGCCAGGGCTTAATGACAATGTGCAGAATGCACAAAGGCTTTTTGGTGTTAATGTGGGCACGAAAAGCCGGATTGTTAATTCCACAGAGGATTTTTTTATGGTAGATAGAAATATAATTAATAAACTTGGGCTTTCAAATGATGACCTTAATCAACAGCTCGACCTGCTGGTTGGCGAGCAGGACTTAACTTATCTTGAGGAGGTTCTACAGAAAAAGGTAGATTCCAAACTGCCGGGAACCATTTTGAAAGGCGAAATAGTATCTCAAATCGGCAACGATGTAATAGTCGAGGTAGGCCTCAAGAGTGAGGGCGTTGTGGATGCAAGCGAATTCGACAGCCCCGATGAAATTGAGCCTGGCAGAGAGATCGAAGTACTCCTTGAAGAAAGCGACACATCAGACGGTATTCTTGTCCTGAGCAAACGTAAAGCTGATCGTATACGTGGCTGGGAAGAGATCATAAACACCAAGAAGGAAGGCGATATCGTAACTGGTAAGGTAATCAGGCGTATTAAGGGAGGCTTGCTTGTCGATATAAGCGTTCCTGTATTTTTGCCTGCATCACAGGTTGACATTCGCAAACCTGGCGACATAAGCAGGTTTATCGGCAAGGACATTGAGTGCCAGATAATCAAGATTGACATCGAAGGCAGAAACATCGTAATTTCTCGAAGAAAACTTATCGAGGAACAGCGCAAGAGCAGCAAAGACGACATCCTTGCAACCATCGAAGTCGGTCAGCTGCGTAAGGGTATAGTCAAGAATATCGCCGATTTCGGAGCTTTTGTTGACCTTGGCGGAATCGATGGACTGCTGCACATCTCAGACCTTAGCTGGGGCAGAATATCGCATCCATCTGAAGTTGTCGAATTAGATCAGGAAATAGAATGCGTTGTAATCGGTGTCGATACGAAGAATGAAAAGGTTTCCCTGGGACTCAAGCAAAAAACAAAAAGCCCATGGGAAAAAGTAGAAGAATGTTATGCTATCGGCTCGAAAGTTACCGGCAAAGTTGTTAACGTCATGAATTATGGTGTCTTTATCAGACTCGAAGACGGGATCGAAGGCCTTGTTCATATCAGCGAAATGAGCTGGACAAGACGTCTTAACCATCCTGGCGAAATGCTTAACTTAGGTGACGAAATTGAAGTGGTAGTTTTGAGTGTAAACAAAGAGAAACAGGAGATATCTCTTGGTCTCAAACAGACAGAGAACAATCCGTGGGCTGTTGCATCAAAGAAATATCCACAGGGAACGATAGTAACCGCAAAAGCCAGGAGCATTACCAATTTTGGTGTCTTTGTTGAAATCGAAGAAGGCATTGATGGTATGATCCACATCTCAGATCTGAGCTGGACAAAGAAATTTAATCACCCAAGCGAAATGATTGAGCAGGATCAGGAAGTAAAATGTGTTGTCCTTGATATCGATGAGCAAAAGCATAGGGTGTCACTTGGAATTAAGCAATTAACCGAGGATCCATGGGTGAGAGCAATTCCTGAAAAATATATTCCAGGCCATATCATAAAAGGCAGAGTAATAAAGATAACTAATTTCGGTGCCTTTATAGAATTAGAGCCTAACCTTGAAGGTCTTCTTCATATCTCCGAGCTTGCAGATCACAAAATCGAAAAGCCGCAGGATATCATAAAAGAAAACGAAGAAATTGAGGTTAAGATACTTAAGGTCGAAACCGATCTGAGGAAGATCGGCTTGAGCCTCAGAAGAGCACAATGGGCAGCCGAGGATCAGAGCAAAGAATCGGATGAGGATAATAAGCCTGAAAGCAATGATACTCCGCCGCGTGTGATTGATACAGTGCTTTCTAACGCAGACATCCATCAACTCAAATCGAAGAAGAATGAGGCAAAAAGCGAACCCGAAGCAGCAGCTGAGCCAGAAGAAGTAACTGAGCCTGAAGTTGCAGTTGAACCAGAAGAAGAAAAGGAATCAGAAGAAGCAGCTGAGCCGGAAGCTGCAGTTGAACCAGAAGAAATAACTGAGCCTGAAACTGCATCTGAATCGGAAGATGCACCTAAGCCTGAAGAAGAAAAGGAATCAGAAGAAATAACTGAGCCAGAAGAAGCAGCTGAACCAGAAGAAATAACTGAACCAGAAGAAGCAGCTGAGCCGGAAGAAGAAGGCAAGGAATCAGAATAAGAATTTTCTTTTTTGCTGAACTTTTGACAATCAGCTAAACCCGAAAGTTTTTCTTTCCGATAATTTATCAGTGTCCGTACTCTGTTCTTGGAAAAGAACAAGGTCCGGTAAGATAAATTATCGGTTTTTTTTGCCCTTGAGCTGGGATCGAGAGATCGTCAGAAGGCAAAGGAGTTTGTTATCGTTTTTGATGCCACATTAAAAGATTATCTTCGTGACATAAACGAGACTTCACTTTTATGTGCTGAAGAAGAAGTTGAACTTGGCAGAAGAATTGTAAAATTCAACGACCCCGAAGCGAGGGATCATCTTGTTCGGAGCAATTTGCGTCTTGTAGTAAATATTGCCAAGAAATACAGCAGTCGCGGTATGAATCTGGCTGACCTCATCGAAGAAGGAAATTTGGGGCTTATAAAAGCTGTAGATTATTTTGACCCTGAAAAAGGCATCCGTTTCAGCACATATGCAGCCTGGTGGATAAAACAGAGCATCAAGCAGTCGCTATTGTCTAATTGTCAGCCAATACATATTCCGACCTATATGGTTGCACTTATAAATCAATGGCGACATGTCGTTTCAGATTTAGAAAACAAACTTGCAAGAGAGCCTCTTTTGGCCGAAGTTGCCAAAGAGATGAATCTGCCTCTTAAAAAGGCCAAGGTGATCGACAGTGTCGTTAAGGTATTGAAATCTGTAAAGGACACTTCGGCGTATAGCGATAACGAAGACGGACAAGACGGCGAAATGACCTTGAAAGACATCAACGCACCCAAGCCCGGCGAAGAGCTTTCAGCCAGCGAGGAAAAGCAAAAATTAATCTCATTTCTCGACAAGATAGACACAAGGGAAGCAGTCATCTTGAGAATGCATTACGGATTAGATGGCAAGCCTCCGGTGCCTTTGAGAAAAATCGGCGAAAAAATGAACTTAACACGCGAGAGAATCCGGCAAATCCAAAAAAATGCCTTGACAAAACTCTATGAATATATGAATGAAGATTAAAAAATAGGGTTTTGTAAAAGGAAAGAAAAATGCCAAATGGCATCGTTAACTTTAAAGATTATATCAGAAACATCCCCGACTGGCCCAAAAAAGGAATTCTTTTTCGAGATATTACCCCTCTGCTCGCAGACCCGCAAGCATTCAAATTAGCTATCGAAGTCCTATGTCACGGATTTAAGAATGGTTCTGTGGATTATGTGGCTGCAGTCGAGGCAAGAGGATTTATTTTCGGCTCTGCCGTTGCCGAAAAAATCGGTGCAGGATTTGTCCCCATCAGAAAAAAAGGCAAACTCCCATTCAAATGCGAATCGGTGACTTATGAGCTTGAATACGGCACTGACACAGTTGAAGTTCACATTGATGCTTTCAAAAAGGGTGCTAAAGTCTTAATGATCGATGACCTGCTCGCAACGGGCGGCACTATGGCAGCGGCATGCAAATTAGTTGAAAAAGCAGGTGCGCAAATAGAAGCGATCTCTTTTCTTATCGAGTTGCGAGAACTTTGCGGCAGGGAAAAACTGCAAGACTATGACATCAGAACAATAATCAGTTACTGACATTTTCGGGCTGTAATTAACCTGTCGTTTCCGGCAAAATCTTTTTCTACTTTTATCGAGCCAAAAGCGGCAGCGGCTTCGAGCAGTTTAGTAACAGCTTCGGCTTGGCTGTAACCAATCTCAAGCATGACAGCACCACCGACTTTGAGATGACCATCAATATTGGCAGCAATTTTGCGATAAACATCCAAGCCGGCCTCGCCCGCTAACAAAGCCGATTGCGGTTCGTAGTCTTTTACATTCCTGTCAAGCGTTTGAAATTCTGCGGCACTTACATAAGGTGGATTAGAAACTATCAAATCGAAAGCATCCTTATCAACATGCTTAATCACAGGCTCGAAAAGATCACCGCATAACAGCTCAACCCGGTCGTTGAGTTTGTGATGAGCGATGTTTTTGGCGGCTATGACTAAAGCCTTCTCGCTTATATCAGTGGCTATGATTGAAGCGGATGGATGATTTTTGGCGATAGCAGCCGCCACACAGCCGCTGCCCGTACAAAGATCGCAAACAAGAGGCTTTTGCTGCCCCTGACGGCGAAGAAAATCTATCGCCTTTTCGACAAGTAATTCGGTCTCCGGACGCGGGATCAGGCAACTGGAATCTACAAAAATCTCGAGTGAATAAAATTCGCATTTTCCGACCAGATATGCAACAGGCTCATGCTCGCCGGCACGCTTCACAAGCTGGTGCAGCCGATCGAGCTGCGGCTTCTCTACAACCATATCGAAATGCGTATAAAGCTCAATCCGGCTCTTTTCCAGAATATATGATAAAATCAACTCTGCCCCAAGACGCGCAGAATCCACTTTTTTTTCGCTTAAATATTGATTGACCCAATCCAGCAATCCTTTGATAGTCCACTTTTGCATCTATTGTCCTTAAAAGGGAGTTTCCGCAATTTCCATACGAGCGGCTAATTATAACAGAAAAAAGTTTTTTTACTTGAAATTTAATCCGTTTCGGTGTATTTTACTCAATTCTATTGAATTGAGTTTATTGTAAAATTATCCCAAGATACTAAAAATAAGAAACTTAGGAAAGAAAGGTATTTTTTTATATGCTTAAAGTCAAGGCAAGAACTGGTGAATCTGTTCAGCAAATGATGAGACGTTTCAAGAAATTATGCGAAAAAGAAGGTCTCATACGCGATATCAAACGCAATAACTTTTATGAAAAACCCTCAGAAGTTAACCGCAGAAAAAGACGCAAGGCCTACCGCAACGCTCAGATAAGCGCAAAGCAGTCATAAGCAGTAAAATCCAGTCTAACAATCCTTCCGGGCAGTGTACCTAAGGGTATCCTGCCCGTTTTTTTTACTCCGCCATCGGCCAGAACACCCAATCTCCCTGCTCGGCAAATTTCCTGATTTGCCCTTTACGCATCCCATCAGGATAACGATAAACCTCTCCGCCGTCATCTTCGCAATTTGTGCCGTAACTATACACCAGGAAGCTGTCGTTTGTTTTCCTGTAAGCAAACGGCTTGTCGCTGAAAGGGTCAATCGGCAAAGATTTCAAATACCCCTTTTCCAAAAGCTCATCGAGCGAATCCGGATACACCCCATTTTCCGCCTTGTATCTAACAGCCGCAATTATCGCCTGAGCAGCCGAGGCATGTGCTCTGAGTCTGTATCCTATTTCAATCAGACCATTTAGAGGGGTTGTAAATAATTCAAAAAACAAATTTGTCTCAGTTAAATTTTCTATTTTTTGCTGAATATTAATGTTTTTTTCATGTATCTTAACCGGGCTCATTTTGGCAAACTTATCAGCAGCAGAATACAACCTATCTATAGAAACTAAGGTTTCTTTTTTATTAGGATTAATGAAGAGTAATCGAATTATTATTTTTGCTGTTTTTAATTTACTCCTCTTCCAAAGATAGGGTCTCACCTCACTAATTTTATTAAGATACAAATGCCCTTTACCTATACTGTCATTGGTAAAACTTCGCTGTATCTCGTCACGCATCCAAAGTTTTTCTATTACAAAGCTTATAACAAAATCATCGTCAGCAATTTCCTTATTGATTCTTCTTTGAAATTGAGACAGAACCGTTGCATCAATATCATACTTATCCAATAACTCAAAAGTTATTTCAAAAACTGAGAGTTCTACATATATTCCTACCAACTGTTCAACAAGGGTCTTGTCGCCTTGTTTTAAGTGTTTTCCAAATCTGCAGCACACCATCACATCATCAAAAGCCGCCTCGAAATCTCCAGTCTCAGCCGCGAGCCTCGCCCTCCAACCTAATGCCTGTGCAAAATTTTTATAGCTTCCCATATGAGACATAAGGATAGCTATCGCTTCATCAGCTGCATGACCTTCAACTGTATAATATTGCGGCCAGCAGTAAGGCAGCTTCGAACCGTCTTCCACCATTTCAAGTAAATCATTATTGTCTTCAAGCCACTGGTGAATTTTCGCTCTATCCTCACTATTAGCATCTCTTGCGGACATCCCCAATACATCTGAGTAATGCTTGTCCTGCTCTTTTTTTTGTTCAAGTATTTCCGCCGCCCTTGAATAATACCGATTTGCATTTAGATTCGGGTCAACACTCGGCATCGGCTTGACAATCCTGTTCAATTGCTCAACATAATTTGTCGTTATGATAGGCTTGCCGCTCAAAAACCAGCCGACATAGAGAACCAGAACGATAAGCAGAACCCCAACCGTCTTGAACGTATTAGCAATAGCTTTTCGCCACAGCGAGCGGCAGCGTTTTTTAGCTCGTTTCATGAGCTTGCCGAGAACTTTCGGATCGCCGAACTCTTCGATCAAGTTCTTCACAGCCGCTTGTTTCTCTTCGTCGCTCTTGCAATCTTTCAGCCCATCCTGAAAATGCGTAATCAGCTCGGCTTGCACATCAGCACGAACCTTTTTGCGATAACCCATTCTCTTAAT
>JADHXY010000127.1 GCA_016782755.1 Phycisphaerae bacterium
AAACGATACCTTTTTTTGCTCTTACGAGGATTATTTCGAATTTATTTTCGCCATCGACGACGATATGGGGTATTGCCAGCCCCGGCTGAACAATCGTTCCGCCCTGAGCTTCACGGGCGAGGAATTTTTCAAGAAGCACGTATTCGTTTGTGTCGAGTTTTGACGAAAGTATAGCCGATATTTGCTTGAACACACTCTCGGAATCCTGTCTTGTTTCCAGATCAATGATCCCGCATTCTCTCACGAGTTTATCGAACCTGTCTTCGATTATCTGGTCTCTTTCGATAAGAATATCCCGCAGTTCGTTTTCAAGGGTAACGGTTTTCATCTCGATATCGGTAACTCTTTCGACAATATGCATTACAGCCGAGGCTCTTCCGGCTTTTTTGGAGGCATATAAAAAATACCAAGCCGTGCTTGCTACCACAAATCCCCCGCATATAAGCAGTGGAGTTTTTCCCATATCGAGTATTAACACGGAATAGGCTATTATTGAAAAAATCTGCAAATAAGGATACAACGGCGACTTAAACTGCGGCCTGTAGCTCTGGATTTTGCTCTCCCGCATTATGATAACGCTTGCATTGTCAAGGATATACAATATCAGCAGTAACGTTGAAGCCGTTTTGACAAGCACTTCAAGATTGAAACTTACAACGGCTATTATCATAAACACCGAGGTGATGATTATACTTACATGCGGTGTTTGAAAACGATGGTTAATGCTTGCCAGAGATTTCGGCAACAGCTGGTCCCTGCTCATCGACATTGGCGACCTTGACGCTGCGAGTATTCCGCCATTGGCGGTGGTAATAAATGCTGCGATAGCAGCGACCGTCAAAAGGATAAAACCGGTTTTTCCCATAAATGCAGAGGCAGCCGTTGAAAGCGGTGTCAGGCTTTGCGAGATTTCCTGGGGGCTGAGTACACCAACGGCCACAGTAACAACAGCGATATAAAAAATGCTCACAACAAACCATGAAGCTAACATTCCCTGGGTAATATTTTTGCCGGGGTTTTTAACTTCTTCGGCAATACTTGCAACTTTTGTAATTCCCCCGTAACTTATAAAGACAAGGCCGGCAGTTGCCAGTATTTGCGAGAACCCTTTTGCCATGAAACCGCTGAACATCCCTTCTCTGATATTCATCGAACCCAAAAATGCGAATAGTGCAAGAATGGCAAGTAATATAGCAACAAACAACACTTGAAATCTTCCGGTATATTTGACGCTGATGATATTGATGATCGTAAAAAAAACACAGCATCCCGCAGCAATTGCCTTAATAGCTATTTCGTTATCCTGGCAATTAAAAGCCATAGCCGCAAAAATAGCCATACCGATAATTGCAAATGCGCTCTTTAGAGCCAGAGAGAACCAGTTCGCCAGCCCGCTGAAAAGCCCAAGTATCGGCCCAAAGCTTCTTTCGACGTAGAAATATGTCCCGCCAGCGCGAGGCATAGCCGTTGCAAGTTCAGCTTTTGTTAAAACGGTAGGCAGTATGATGATTGAGGCTATAAGGTATGATAATATTACAGCAGGCCCGGCTTTTTGGTATGCGATTGCCGGAAGAATAAACAAACCGGAACTTATCATTGCCCCTGTAGCTACAGAAAACACACCTAAAAATCCAAGCTGCTTTTTAAGTACCGCCACTGCTTCGCCTCCCTTAGACTGTGGTGGGAACTTTTATTTAGTCGTTTTTCCCATAAAGCCAATCCGAATCGGCGAAATCATAGCTGACGATTTCGTCCGGACTAAAATATAGCCCTATCTCATATTCAGCCGATTGCTCGCTGTCAGAGCCGTGGATAAGATTATAGCCTCTCGAACAACTGTAATCACCCCTTATTGTCCCCGGCTGGGCTTCGTATCCGAATGTTGCCCCCATCATTTTTCGTGACATTTCTATAACCCCTTCAGCCTCCCATACCATTACAAATGATGGAGAAGAGGAAATATATTTCACTACGCCTTCAAAGAAAGGTTTGCCCTCATGGATGTGGTAATGTTTGCGGGCGAGTTGCTCGGTTATCTGCATGAATTTAGCGGCTGCGAGCTTAAAGCCTTTTTTTTCAAATCTTGAAATGAGTTCTCCTGCAAGGTGACGCTGCATCCCGTCCGGCTTTACGATAATCAATGTTCTTTGGGTCATAATAATCCGCTTAGAGAATTCTGAATAATAATAAATCCTGTTTGATAGATTTGCCTTGTGGGCGTTATCATGTTCCCTTAGCAACTATGTATATTTCGACACGTCTGTTGGCTGAATTACCTTTTTTGTTGGGTTCGTTGGCCTCAAGAGGTCTGAATTCGCCAAAACCGCGAACACTCATTCTATTTGAGTCAATAGCGTTGCGGGCCATTACGTCGAGTACGGCTATAGCCCTGTGAGCGGAAAGATGCCAGTTAGTTGGGTGCTTGATTCGTGTCTCAGCTTTTCCGATACGCACATCATCAGTGTGTCCGGCTACAATAACATCAAAATTTTTGCCTTCATCGCCATTGAGAATGCCACACAAAGCCTTTACAGCATTTATAGCTTGGGGAGCCACAACATCGCTACCGGGTTGAAACAGCAGGTCACTTTTAAATTTTACCAGCCCTCTTGTTGAATCGAACGTTACCATGTCGGAATCTTTAGCAAAATCCTCCAGAAGCGTACTTAATTCAACCGGCAGCTCGGTGCCGTAAAGAAGCTGGCCCTGCATAGAACCGATAAGAGCCTTTTTGTCGGCTATATCTTTTTCTAATGCTGCGATTTTCTGGTTGAGCACATCGAGTTCAATCCCGCTCAAGCCTTTAGTCGCATCAAGCTCCCTTTGCAATTTGTCCATCTTAAGCTCGTTGGCCTTAAGCTCGCTTGTAAGCTCATTTATGCGGTTTCTTTGGATATCATTTTGAACTTTCATGTCCTTCAGTTCATCCGTACAACCGCCCATAATAAAGATAGTAAAAATAAAGATGGTAAATGCTGAAAATTTGATAGTTCTCATAATAAAGTCCTTTCTTAGAGAAACGATCTCAAATAAGATTACATTTTTGTAAAATAAGCCTGAAATTTATCCAGTCTCAGAAACTTTCCCTGATTATCTGTAAGGCTTTACGACAAATAAAACTTATTTCCAATTTACCGTCAAGTATAAACTTGTAAATTTTACCCATAGCAGTGGAGCCGCAAGTAAAATTGCAGCCAGAAAACAGAAAACCGGCAAAGTAAGTCATGAAAATGCGCGATCAAATTTGCAGGGGGTAGCCGATTTTCGCTAAAAAGCTGAGAAAAAGTGGGTGAAAATTTGGAAAAGTTGGTGGTTTTTTTGGAATTTTTTTGAAAAATCATGTGTTTTTTACAAATTTTTTGACAGGCCCTGTGTTTTTGATTGAAAGTTTTTTCTGACAGGATTTGTTAGAAGTCAGAGGTCATATTCCAGATATCAGATTTCAGAAAAAGACAAAAAAGATTTTTTATCCCGCAGAGGCGAGGAGTTATTTTTTTATATACCGCATGGGCAAAAAATTTGCCCATCCTACCTGGCTTACCCGCTCATTCTATTATCTGTGCTTCCTGCAGAAGCCCAATTCTTGTTTTTATGAACACCTCTATTTCAACAACAGTTTCATTTATCATCTTTGATAATTCTTCATCTTTTTCATATATATCAACGTTTCCTCTTTCGCCACGTCTTAAGTTAATTTCAAGTTGGATAAGATGTGTTTTATACTGAGATAGGAGTTTTTCTGCTGGAACACCTACATCGTCGTGATAAAAGGGCTTATTGTAATCAAAAAAATCAATAGACTTATTGAACGCCTCAGCCGCTTTCATCCATCTTTCTTTGTAAATGTCCGACTGTTGCTTTCCTGCTGGTATTATATCTACGATTGGCGTAATTCTTGCCGTCCTTTTAACATCAATAAGCTTTTTCCAGAATTCTTTATAAAGCTGAAACTCTGTTTCAAACTGGAGTCTGTGTACAACATTTTTCTTTACAAGTTGTGATTTTAACGCTTCTAATTCTTTGTTGTAATCAGCTTTCTGTCCTTCTAACTGTTTACTGTAATTGGCTCTCTGTGCTTCAAGTTTTCTGTCAATAACAATCTTTTCTATACAAGTCATAATACCGCCAACTATGGCACCACCAATTCCGCCTGCCAATATTAAGTACAAAGCTTCTATAAAGCCACTGGCATTAGATGCTATTTGTTCTTCTGCTACCATTATGACTTCTCCTGCCTATTACTTCTTAGCTTTTTCATCTCGTTTTTCGATAGCTTTTCTTTTTTCTTCTGGAAGCTGTCCATATAATTTTTGAACGCTATTTGGATGAGAAATCATTTGGTCTGCGATGGAATTTATAAGGTCAAATAACTGATTCGCAGTGTCTCTGTTATCATTGAGATTTATTACGCCCGGATGGACTGCCTCATTTCCGATTACTCGAACTATATCCAAAGACTTCTGAACAAGAGGATTTAAGCCTTTTCCAACAAGGCTTGCTATATCTTTGTCAAGGTCTTTTCCTTTTTCACCGAGAAACTTACAGAGTTTTTGAATACATAATCTGAGCAAGGCAGCGGCACCTCTGGGCGAAAGGCCGAGGATAGTACGGGCTTCCTCAAAGTCCTGAATGATATCATCAGGTAAATCTTGGTTTGGTAGGACACCTTGTTTCTCTGCTGGAAAGACTATATTATCATGCACCCAAACAGTTATTTTCTTACAGTGATAGCATTTACTGAGAAGAAGATTATTAGCCCATTTACCATAGGAGGTACGCTTCTCATCTCCAAAAAACACAAGACCGGTGAAAGTTTTGTCGCACAAGCTGAGCCAGTGTCTTTTAATTTCTTCCGGCATTTCTGGGTCGTTTTGTACCGCCGCTTCCCACTCTTTGTCCGGGATAAAGGACGTGGGACTATCATCTGGCAGTTGTTCAGCATATATTTTGAACCAGTATTGTGTTGTAAACGCTCCACAGTGAGGGCAGTCAAAAGCTGTCTTTTTTATTGAGGGTGGAGATGTCTTTTTTGCCATTTTAGTATTCCTTACCTTTTCGTCTAACTTCTCATTTCTCTTTCTCTGCTTAAATAAACTCTTAACAAAATTTATTATCATATTCATACATTCTATAAACTGAGATTTCCCATATAACCTTATATATTTCAGCCCAGCTACGCCGCTGAGCCTCTTTTCTAAAATAGAATATTAGATTGATCTCAAAAATTCAACGTTTAAAGCTTCATGTTGAAAATATTTCAGCCACAATAATAGCAAAA
>JADHXY010000128.1 GCA_016782755.1 Phycisphaerae bacterium
GAAGTCAATGCAATTGTATTAAGTCACGGCCATTATGACCATACAGGAGGTCTGCCGGCTCTCCTTGGTATTGCTCCAAAAGCCACTATTTATTTACACTCCGCAGCAATCGAACCAAAATTCAGTCGAAAAACCTCAGGGGTCAAGTCAATTGGTATGCCTGAGCCTGTAAAGGCAGCTATCCACAACTGCAAAGTTACTTGGACAGAAAAGCCTACCCAAATCTTTCAGGGAGTTACAGTCACTGGACAGATACCACGTGTTAATAAATTTGAGGACGTTGGAGGTGCTTTCTTTTTAGATAAAAGCTGCCAAAGAAATGATATACTCTTGGATGATCAAACGTTAGTTATCGAATCGCCAAAGGGATTGGTTGTTATTTTCGGTTGTGCGCATGCAGGAGTTATTAATACCTTGCATCGAGTAGCAGACCTTAGAAAAATAAAACAGTTCTATGCTGTAATCGGAGGGATGCATCTTTTAAACGCATCAAAAGAACGAATCGAACAAACAATCACTGTTTTTCGAGAGTACAAAATACAAAAAATCGGGGTCGCACATTGTACGGGAGCCTACGCTGTTAGGAGATTTTCGGATGCTTTTCAGGACCGATGCTTTTCTTGTTCGGCAGGTACACAGATAAGCTTTGAAAAAAGTCACAAATATGCTTCTATTAAAAATCATAGTGAATGCCTCTAAAGTAAAACTCTATGAACAGAAAACTCACCTACGATAGATAAGAACAAAAAACAACTATATTTAGAGCAAGAAAATACAAATAGTCTGAAATCTAAGATTTCTAACTTTTTCAAATATCGATTCGAAAGAAAGAAACAAATATTTTCAAGGTAAAGCAAAATGTTTTTAACTGATTTGATAAAAAGAAGGAAAAATATAGTCAATCAGGAAAGTAAAGGGATAAATTTAGCGATCTACTTAATAAATGAATTTAAAGATAGAACATTTACTTTTAAGGGATTAAAAAATAAATATTTTGGAATCAAAGGGGAAGAACTCCTAAAACTAATTCAGGAGGAATTAGAGAGTATGATTGTACTATACAGTTACACAACAAGAGCGAAAAAATATACCGATAGAAAAGGAGTTTCTCAAGTAAAAATAAGATTAGTTGGAAAAGTGAGCATGATGCATAGATACAATCCATTAGATATAAAACTGGATATAACCACGGAAATGCCTCAAAATTACCCTAATTTAAGAGAAAAATAAAAAATGGAAAGTATCAAAATATAATAAATTATTATAGCAATGAACTGTATCTTTTGCTTAAGAAATTTTCAAGATGGTATTAGTGGTTATAACCCGTTTTTTTAGTCCACCTTTTTTGAGAGTGTTTCGCACAGTGCCGTTCACATCAGACCCAAGGTAAGCTGAAATAGAAATAGTTGGAAGTGTTAGGATATAGCGTCGATACAATCCCTTGGATAAGACATTTCACATTGCTACGGAATCGCCAAGGCTCCATCATTCTATAGAAAGACTGACCTGAGTATTCATTCAAGCGCCTTAGCTCTGGCTACTGACTGGAAAGTGAACCTACATTATGGCTACCCGAACTACCAATAGCAACAAGCGAGAGTACATATATGGCCCCGTCCCATCAAGGAGACTGGGGCGTTCGCTCGGAGTTGATTTCGTGCCATTCAAGACATGCACTTACGACTGTATCTACTGTCAGTTGGGAAGAACAACCAACAAGACTACTCAACGCGAGGCGTGGATCCCACCCGAGATCGTTATCACACAACTTAAAAGCAAACTTTACACCAAGCCCGACTACATAACATTGTCTGGCTCGGGTGAACCAACGCTTTTCTCACAGGTTGGAGAAGTAATTTGTAAAATTAAGGAAATTACCGACATCCCCATTGCAGTGCTAACAAATGGTTCACTGTTGTGGTTACCGGAGGTGAGAAACTCTTTGATGTCCGCCGATCTGGTTCTTCCGTCACTCGATGCTGGAAGCGATCAATTGTTTCGGTATGTTAATAGACCTCACCAGGATATATCTTTTAACAGGATGCTGGAAGGACTTGTAGAATTCCGAGATGAATACATTGGAAAATTCTGGCTCGAAGTTTTCCTTCTGAGTGGTGTGACCACCGTAGAGGCCCAGATAAACATGCTTGCTCATTGCATAAAATTGATATGCCCCGACAAGGTGCAAATAAATACTGTGACCAGGCCGGCAGCTGAGGATTTTGCCATCTCGGTTTCGGCCAATCAACTGAAAGTTATTGCCAGCCAGTTATATGAAAATGCTGAAATTATCGCCGATTATCAGGGCGTTAATAAGCAGCAGGATTTTTCTACTTGTTGCGAGGACGTTCTAACACTTCTAAAACGCAGACCCTGCTGTATAGAAGATATCGCCGCAGGTCTTGGCCTCCATCGAAATGAAGCTGTTAAGTACGTAGAGGAGTTATCATCTGTAGGAAGAATCGAAGCAAAACCGCAAAATCAACAGCTTTACTATCAAGCTGTAATATAACCTCATGAGCTTCTGTTTAAAGTTGACCAAAGGGAGACAGATGCCTAAGCAAATATTAAAAGAGCTAAGAGAACACGCTCCTTTGATATAGTTCTGATGCCTTGACATACAAGAGTCTATATACTACCAAGCCATTGTCTATGAGATTACAGATTGGAATCTGAAAGGAGCTTGACATGGACATTTCAAGACGTGCTGTGCTTTTTAACAGCCTTATCATGGCTGGCTGTAGTACGCCAGGCACATTCAGTAATGACTCGGTGAAACCAAATACCATGAAAGGTGAGAAGACCAGAAGTTTCTTCGAACTGTACCCGGTCGGCAGAATAGAAAGAAAAGGCAATTCAACTCGCTTGCATATTTTTGAGAAGTACACAGATGCGATTAAAGGGCTGGATGGCTTTTCGCACGTTTTCGTGCTATATTGGTTTGATAGAAACGATACATATGAAAAAAGAAGTATTCTTCAGGTTCATCCACGTGGCAACAAGAAAAATCCTCTAACCGGTGTCTTTGCCTGCCGCGCACCTTTCCGGCCCAACCTTATTGCCCTGAGCTTATGCAGGATTATTTCAGTGAAAAACAATATAGTGTATATTGAAAACATCGACGCCCTTAACAATAGCCCGGTTCTTGATCTCAAACCTTACATCCCCCCTATAGACTGTATTACTAAGGATGTTCGTGTACCTGATTGGCTACAAGAGTAAAGGTTTAATTCACTTGCGTCTTACAAACAATTACATTCGTAGAAAGAAAATAGGGGCTAAGACAAATGACACAAAGGCATGACAAAATTGCGCAGGATCTCCAGGAGGCTATATTGGAGGGCTATTCGGAGAAGTTCAAAAACGAGTTTTTAAAACCCAAAAACATTGGAAAGATCAATGATTCAGATAGCTACGTCAGCATAACGGGTGTCTGTGGAGATAGTCTCGAGATATATTTAGTCGTCAGGGATGGAAAGATAAGCGATATCAGGTTTATGACTGATGGTTGTGGTGCCGCAATTACATGCGCCAGCTATGTCACAAGAACAGCAAGGGGAAAATCCATAGAAGAAGCACTCCGTATTAAACCGGAAGATGTTGACAAATATTTTGAAGGTCTACCCGAAGAACACAAACATTGTGCAAAGTTGGCTGTGATTACACTGACAGCCGCGATAGAGAAATATCGAAGTAAATTGAACAAACAAATGAATAGGGCAAAGGCAAAAATTTCACGCAGAAAGTATAGAGCGAAATAAAAGCGTTGGCTCTCTGGAAGATGCCGAAACCAAAGACCCAAAAACAGGTGCAATTTTATTGTGGATTTGGCAATTCATTGAAATTGTAAGATATGGCGATTGGGTTTTTTGCAAGTTATTGATGGCGAGGAATCAACGTTCTTAAGGTCCACCCAAAACCTCTATTTATGCTGTGGTAGGCAGAATGCACGAATTGAACCTTCTCTATAGCAGATAAAATATACAAGTACAAGAAACCTGGAATCAAATCCGATATACATATTCTTTGTTGGACGTGCAGAAGAATATGCCCCTAAGACGCCATTAGATTTCAATAATTAATCCTTCACCTAATCTGTTCGGCTGTGACAACTTTATCACAGCAGGGGTGGCTAAGTTAACTGCTCTGAAATTTCTGAGAAATCTGCAATTTTTGCCAAATTTCTTTTTGACATAGTAGCACGAATATGATATTCTTATGCGCAAATAGAATTGATAAGCTGGTAATTTTTCGGAGATCGCAGTTATGAAAAACATTATTGTCTTAACGATGGTTATAAGCTTAGCGCTCGGTGCCATCCTAAAAGCCGCCCCTACTATCTCAGAGGTAACACATTCGGAATTTCAGGCGGTAGATGGGAGTGGTGAACAAGTTTACAACGCAACCGATATGGTTATTCTTGAAGGGATTTTGCTGCACAATCCGGCAGATATGTTAGATCCAACGCCCGATGATAGTATTACAGAGACGTTCAATCTTGGCGGGGCCTGGCAAATCTTTTTTCAGGGTGAAGGGGACGACCATGCAGGCACGGCTGTCTGGTTAGGACAGCTTTATAACAATCTTCCCTGGGTTGTTCCCGACGGAGGGTATTCCAACGAAGAGTTTATAACAGAAATGAGTCGTCTGAACGCTGCCCAGTTTAGTCCCGGAGACAGGATACGGATTACGGGCTATTATCTTTCATACAATGGGAAACTAAATATCAATGAACAGCATAATAAGAATCCCGACCACGATTTTACCATTGAATTGGTGGAGCGAGGTGTCGGGTTGCCTCGGCCGGAGGTTGTTGTGCTGGACGATTTGAAAGACAGTGATGACGAATTCATTTTTGACCCTAATCGGCAGAGTGGCTGTGAGTATTATCAGGCCCGGCTGGTAAAGATTGAAGATGTTTATTTCGTGGATGCAAACGACTGGGGTCCGAACGGGGAACTGGTAATAACCGATGGCAGTAAGATATTCGGCGTGAAATTGGGGCGCGGCAATGGCATTTATGCCGGATCGAATAATCTAACCGAGCCTTTTGATGTCATCGGGATTATGGACCAGGAGAGCCCGGACTTAACCAGCGGTTACCGGCTATACGTGATGAACTATGACGGAAATGGTTCTGTTTTAGCAAGTCGTGAACACCGCATAGCGGATATGCCGGGTGACATAAATTTGGATGGTGTTGTTGACTTCGTTGATCTTATCAAGTTGATCGAGGACTG
>JADHXY010000129.1 GCA_016782755.1 Phycisphaerae bacterium
CCTGACATATGAGGCTGTGTCACAATTATAATTCAAAGATGATTTCTTTTATTTGTCGATATGTTATAATGACCCTGTCTTCACGAAAGGAGTTCAAATGGCATATCGATACGGAGATCGAAACCAAAATACACTTTTCCCTCAAAGCATAGATGAATACATCCCCCAAGATGCCTCGGTTAGAGCATATGACGTAATCATTGGCTCTCTTGATTTTGACGACTTGGGCATTAAAGTAGATCCTCACAAAGTAGGTTGTCCTGAATATGATCCAAAGGTCATGCTAAAGCTTTTGGTCTATGGTTATTCCTATGGGGTCAGGAGCAGTCGTAAACTAGAAAGAGAAGCCAATTACAACCTCTCATTCATCTGGCTCATTGGTGGATTGAAGCCAGATCATAAAACAATAGCCGAATTTCGTCGTAAGAATAAACCTGCCCTGCAACAGGTATTAAAACAATGTGCCCGACTCTGTATCAGGCTGGGCCTGATAGAAGGCAATACATTATTTGTAGATGGCAGCAAGTTCAGGGCCAATGCTTCAATGAGTAACAACTGGACTGAGCAACGCTGCCAAAACTTTCTTAAAAATATCGACAAGCGAATACAAGATATTCTTTTGGAATGTGAATCTGCTGACGAGCAGGAAAAGCAGCAGCAATCGCTTATAAAAATGAGACAAGACCTTGAAGATCACGAAGTCCTTAAGTCCAAGGTTGAAACTATTCTCAACGAACTGAAAGTCGAAAATATACAATCTACGAATACAACAGACCCTGATAGTAAGTCTATGCGTACCAGACAGGGCCCTGGAGCCGGTTATAACGCACAGGTGACTGTCGACAAAAAGCATGGTCTTATTGTTAACAGCGATGTGGTTTCAGATAACCATGATTATCATCAGTTTTCAGAGCAGATTAATCAAGCCAATGAAGTTCTTGGCAAACAATGCGAAATAGCATGTGCCGACGCTGGTTATGCCGACACCAACAGCCTTGAGATGGCTGATGAACAAGGTATTAAAATAATAGTCCCTTCGAGAAGACAGGTCAGTAAAAAAGGTGTTGGTGAATTTGAAAAATCACGGTTTAAATATGACTCACAAAATGATGTGTATATATGCCCGAAGGGAGAAGTATTGAAATTCTATGGGATAAACAAAAAACGAAGAGTAAGAAATTATGCCGCCAGTATTATATGTCAAGATTGCAAGCACTTCGGCAAATGTACGAAGAGTAAAAGGGATGGACGAAAAATTTCAAGATTGTTCAAAGAAGAACTTCGTGAGAAGTTAGAGGCATTGTACGACTTGCCATCATCTAAAAAGATTTATGCACTTCGTAAGCAAAAAGTTGAACTTACGTTCGGGCATATCAAACGCAACCTGAACGTCAGCCATTTTTTACTACGTGGTCTTGATGGTGTCAAAGCAGAGTTATCGCTGTTGAGTGGATGTTTTAATATAGTCCGTATGATAAATATTATTGGTGTTTGCGGACTGGTTGAAAAACTTGCCGGTTAAAACCGGTATGTACAGCAGTTTTTGCATAAATAATAGTAACACTGAGTGTTTGTCAGTGGCAAATCAGAATACATGGGGTGGTTTTAAGATAATATTTGAACAATCAAGCTATTGAACGAAATTAAAAGCTCGACAAATGAGATTGCGACACAGCCTCACATGTCTTGAAACTCTCACTTCTCCTGTATTTCATCACTCTCAACCTCTTCTCTACTTTTCACAGGCCGTAACAAAGAAAGCCTGACTACATAAACATCAATTCTACCCCCCCCCCATCCTGAATTGCAAGAGAAAAATTGGAAAAAACTTGATTTTTTAAAAGATTTCTCACATTTTCCCGGACGAACACCGTTTTCAGGCCAGAAACGCCATTATCATTACAGCACGATAGCAACGGTATTAGACGGGATACTTTCACCGCCTACATTAACAGCTTTTACCCGGTATTCCAGTTGCGGGCCGCGAGGCTGGTTTGTAAGCGATGTTTCGCTTTCCATAGCGATACCGACCTGCGACCAAACTCCGAATTCTCCGCCGCCTGCGGGCTGCTCGCGCCGTTCGATGATATAGGTTCTTACCGTACCGCCTGAACCTCTGGCAGGTGCTTTCCAGTCTAAAAACAGCGTTCCGGCCCCCTGAATGACCGATTCAAGGTTTCGAGGCTGGCCGGGAGGTGTGCTTGGCGAAGGCGCCGATTTCGGACCCCAGCCTATATATTCGAGCTTATCACCATCATTGCCGACATCGACTTCGGATTTCTTCAATTCGGCTCTCATTACCTCTTCAAGAGCGTCCAATGCGGTATTTTTGGCCTCGGTTGCTACCTGCGCTGCGGCCATTGCATCGGTTTGAGCGTTTCTGGCGACCATATAGGGGCCAAATGCCGCAGATAATGCCATAGGGTCTGCGCTGGGGAAGTCCGCTGCGTGGGTTGAATAACCTGCCATCATGCTCATCGTCAGAGCCGAAACATCCGCTTCTGCTTTAGGAAATTGTGCCATTTTTCGTAAACTCCTTAAAATTAAGAACTTATATTGCGTTTCCCCGCCTTGACGGGCCATTTAGCGGCCTTCTTAGCCGTAAAGCAAACTGACTTAGTCGTAAAGTAAACTGACTTAGCCATTGTTCCAATTGACTCAGCGACAAAGCAAACCGACTTAGCCGTAAAGCAAATTCCCTTTGCCACAAAGTAAACCGCCTTAGCGGAAAAGTCAGTAGATTGCTTGGATATCGACAAAACAGCGGGTGGTAACAGGTGCATTGAAAATCGCCATTGTAAGCAGTATCCTCCTGATTGCCATAGGTTGGACTGACAGAACTGTCCATATCAAGGCTAATCTGCTTGAGTGGCTTTCGCTGGCGAACTTTATCTACCCATTGACCTGACAGGTTTTTCAATAGCTTTAGATTCTTTGGCTGGGTCAGTATCTCGGTTTCAAATCTACCCATCAGGCTGGTTGAAGCTGCTGTTCGTTCTCTGGCCCTTCCACCAACAACGGCACGCATGGCGGGGTCAACGGACATACGCTCTGCATTATTAGAGTGTCATCGTAACCAGCTAGCCGACTGTAAACAGACTGACGCAGCAGTACTAAAAGCCCATCTCTCGTAGCTTTTCGATAGTGAGAGAAGTTTTTTGCGGCAGTATCCGGTCCAGCTGCTTTATAACGGTCTTCGTTATTATGTCCGTTTCAATGTTGACCCTATCGCCGGATTTGAGGTTTTTCAGGTTCGTATTTTGCCACGTCTGCGGGATTATCGCAACGCTGAACGAACTTTCGTCCAGATTAGCGATAGTCAGGCTTATTCCGTTAATGGCGACCGAACCCTTCTTTATCATCTGGCTGAGCACCTCTTGTGCCGCCGAAAACGTCAGCTCGTAGAAGTCGTTGTTTTCGCTAACCTGCTCCAATGTTGCAGCCGCATCGATATGACCCTGCACAAAATGCCCGCCAAGCCGGTCGCTCGCTTTCAATGCCCGCTCAACGTTTACTTCCGCCCCCGCGCTAAGAGTTGCGATATTGGATTTTTCGATAGTTTCACTCGAAACATCAAACGAAGCGATCGAACCATTGATTCTTGTTATCGTAAGGCAGGTTCCATTGACTGCGATGCTGTCGCCGATTCGCCCATCAGACACAAGCCATCCAAGATCGACATCAATCACAGCCGAGCCGACGCCGATTTGAATATTTTTTATTTTGCAAACACCCTCGATCAGGCCGGTAAACATAAGCTGTCCTCAAAATTGGTTATTGATAAGTCTTCTAATTGCAATTATAATTGATTTTATCGTTTGCAGAGTCTTTTGGCAATAATAATAACAATCAGGAAAACGGGGAAATATGAATAATTTCTGGGTTAAGATCATATCGTTGGCCGCAATCGTAGCCGGCTTGATAATCTTTGTGAAATTCGGCATGAAAAAGCTTGACGACGAAATCAACAAACCGCCGCAAACGACAATTTCCGACCAGTTCCGCAAAGATAACGAGAAGTTCAGGCCTTCCGAAGATGAGCTTGCCGCACAAGCCGCCGCAAATGAGCAACGGGTTAGCGTTCCAAAGAAGAAAATTGAAGTAAAAGCAGACGACGCTAAAGAAGTCGCCATTGAACCTGCCGCACCCAAAGTTTACCGCAAGCTCGACGAAATTGAGGATATACAGGCGCAAAGGCTCCTCGAGCAGGCGATTTTTCATCGCAAGCAGAGCAGGCTCGGCGGGATGGGCGTAAAAAAAGCGGTCGAGATTTGCAGGGAGATAATAGAAAAATATCCGCAGACGATTTACGAGGAAAAGGCAAAGGTGATATTG
The DNA here is from genome assembly GCA_016782755.1 of Phycisphaerae bacterium. Lineage (GTDB taxonomy): Bacteria > Planctomycetota > Phycisphaerae > Sedimentisphaerales > Anaerobacaceae > BS750m-G65. The sequence continues at coordinate 4,336 of JADHXY010000129.1, forward strand.
GGCAGCCTTCCCGATCGTTTTAAGGATAGATATAAAGTCACTAATGACGAAATGATAATAACAGATTAGAAATCGATTTTGATAGGAAGTTTTTATGGCTATTTTGATTAACGGCGAGCGAATAGAAGATTTTGTTATCGAGCAGGAATCAGAGCATCTGCGTCCCGAGTATGAGCGGACGTTTGCGGATATGGACAAAGACAAGCGTGAAAAACAGCTGATGGAATGGAGCAGGGAAAATGTGATAGAGAGGGTGCTGATTAATCAGGAGGCTGCCGCTAAGATCGATACGGTGACGGGCGAAGATGTCGATGCCGCTTTCGAGCAGCTCAAAAGTCAGCAGGCCGATAAGGGAGCCGCACTCGACGAGAAGACCACAGAGAAGGTAAAACAGGGCATTGCATCAGGGCTGAGGGTCGAGAGACTGCTCGAGCAGGTAGCCGGCGACGTTGATCAGCCGAACGAGGAGCAGATAGAAAAGTTTTATAGCGACAATAAGGAAAAGTTTACCGAAGAAGCGCAGGTGCATGTCGGGCATATTGTAAAACATATCAACTGGCAGTCCGATGAAAAGACCGCCCTTGAGCAGATACAAAAAACAAAACAGCAGATCGACGGCGGCACCCCCTTTGAACAGGCCGCCACCGCCAGTTCGGATTGCCCGGACCAGGGCGGCGATCTCGGCTTTATCAAAAAGGGCCAGATGGTCGAAGAGTTCGAAGATGTCGCTTTTAATTTAGGCACCGATCAAGTGAGCGATATTATCAATACCCGCTACGGCTACCATATAGTCAAGTGTTACGAGCGTAAGGATGCCGTTGCGCACAGCCTTGACGAGGACAAGGTTCGCAAAGTTGTAATCGAAC
>JADHXY010000130.1 GCA_016782755.1 Phycisphaerae bacterium
GCCATTCCATAATAAAAAGACAAATTATAGTCCGAAAAAGCAATTAAGTCAAGAAAGATGTTTTTTTCTATAAAATCCGCATAAAAGAAGTCAGAAATGAGAAGTTAGAAGTTAGAAAATAGATTCCTGCCTCCGCAGGAATGACAAAAAATCCTGTCAAAATGGAGCGAAGCGACATCCCGATTCATCGGGAATCTGTGTAAATCCGTGAAATCCGTGTCTAAAAACTTTTTAAAAGAAGACCAGCCGATCAGTTCGATCAGCTGGCTCCGTAGAGGAGGTGTGAAAAATGTGTTCCATCTGTAAGGCGAATCAGCGGCGGCAGATGTTGATTTTTTTAAAAAATTCTTTACGACCATCGAATTGTCGATATAATGGTTTTCATTGAAATAAAAAACTGTATCTATTACAGTTTTACGATCCTCGGCGAGGTTGTGCAGTACGCTGGTCTCCCCCCCGACCGGAGCTGCCACCTCGCTGTTTTTTTTCTGTGTGCCCTCCGTGATTAAAAAAAGATATCAGACATCAGATGTCAGAAGTTAGAAATGAGAAATTAAATGGGTGCGTTGCACCCCGACAGCGGAGCGGTAGAATCAGTATAAAGTTAAGCATCACCTAATAAAAGGGTGCGTTGCACCCAAAAGCAGCAAGCATATAGAGCAAAGTCAATTTGCTTTATAGTTCCGCACTCCGTAAAACTTATATTCCGATTGGAATTACCCTGCCGCAATTGGAATAGCTCTGATCCCAGACGGAATTGCCCTGCCGCAATTGGGATAGCTCTTATTCCAAACGGAATTGCCCTGCCGCAATTGGAATAACTCTTATTCCAAACGGAATTGTCCTGCCGCAATTGGAATAACTCTTATTCCAAACGGAATTGTCCTGCCGCACTTGGAATAACTCTGATTCCAAACGGAATTGCCCTGCCGCACTTTGAATAACTCTGATTCCAAACGGAATTGCTCTTACGCAGTGTGGAATTACTCTGCCGCAGCGGCGGGAATGCGTTTTCCAGTATTAATATCGCAGTTGAGCCGAAAATTGCCCCTCTTCGCCCTGTCGGCAGGCGATTCAAAGATGAATCATAAGAAAACCCCGCCGCCCGCCTCTTTGGCGATTGTTATATCTTCGTTCGCCGGCAGGGAAGGGAAAATTATCTTCTCGTTGGGATATCCTTTGTTTCACCACAAAACAGCCGCGAACAGATGCTAATATCACTGATGTTTTAAGATGGATTCGTGTCCATTAGTGAAGATCTGCGATTAAATCATTTGAATTATTTTTTTTATTTTTATTGTTAATGTCCTCTTTCGTTCTGCCGAAAGCTAACGCATCATCCTTTCGCACCGGGCGGGGGGGATAATACCAAATTGTATTTTTTATTTTCGCTATTCAGCGCAGGATTATTAAGTACGTTTGGTATAAGGGAAAAATTTATTTTTTTAGAAAGGAGGGCATTATGCCCACATTCCCTAAAACCGAGGTAGAAGTAGTAGCTTTAGCTCAGAGCATGGTCAATGGATACACAACGTATCCAGCCGATTTCCCCAGTATCGATCCGCTTACCCAGTTAGCCGATCTGCAGGGGGCGCTAACCGCCTACAACTCCGACAAGCAGGCCCAGGATGATGCCAGCTCGCAGGCGAAGCAGGCAACGGCGACAAAGGTAACAAAGCTCGATGATCTGGTCGAGCTGATGAAAAATGACCTCAAGCTCTCCGAGGTCGATTGCGCCGCCGACCCCGTAAAGCTCTCGGAGATCGGCTGGGGGACAAAGTCAGCTCCGCAGCCTGCCCAAGCTCCCGGTCAGCCGCTCGATCTGCACCCCGTAGCAGAAGGGCCGGGCAATATCTGGCTTAGCTGGGACAAGCCGTTAAGCGGCGGCAGCGTTCGGACATACATCGTCCAGCGAAGAGAGCAGCCGGCAGGCGGCGAGTTCGGAGACTGGCTGATTGCAGGGACTTCACTGAATAACGAGGTCAACCTGCTCGATCAGCAGCGCGGCGTTCAGTTCGAATACCGTGTCATCGCAGAGAATACTGCAGGCCAGAGCACACCGAGCAATACGGCGGCGGCTGTACTGTAAGCAAACAAAATGTTTGCATCGGATCGTTATACGTTAGCGGCTTGCTGCCGCTTCCGATGGGCGCTGGAACATTGTTAAATTATCAACTTAAGACACCGGCGATGGTGTAGTGGTCAAACAGAATGTTTGCATCGGATCGTTATACCTTAGCGGCTTGCTGCCGCTTCCGATGGGCGCTGGAACATTGTTAAATTATCAACTTAAGACACCGGCGGCTGTGTTGTAAATCGAAACCTAAGGTCAGTCCGCAGGGGATCGTCCTTGCGGGCTGAATTTTTTGAGGAAAGAACGATGAGCAGGTTCCCTACCAAAGAAAGTGATGTGTACTCTCTCAGCATAAAAATGTTCTATGGCTTCTTTTACCACTCGACAGACTTTCCCAGCGTAGACCCGAATGATTTTCTTATACCTTTTTCGAATTATCACGATGCCATCAATGCATTAGGACAGGCAAAGGCAGTAGTTAAGGTTGCGGCGAAGAAAAAGCAAGACAGCCTTGCCAACTTAAAGACACAGATGAAAAAATGCCTCAAGCTCTCTGAGGTGGATTGTGCTGATTGTCCTGTCAAGCTATCTGAGATAGGATGGTCTGCCTCAAAGGGCGCAAACAGATCGGCGGCAACCTCTCAGCCGCAGGACCTGCACTTCGAAAGGATCGCAAGCGATAAGATAAGACTCTGCTGGGGCAGACCTGCCAAAGGCAGTGTTGTGTGCTATATAATAGAGAAGAGAGAAGCTGATAATGGCGGCTCTTTTGACAAATGGTCGCTCGCCGGATCATCACTGACAGAATCGATAACGCTCTGCGGAACCGGCGGGATATTTACCGAATATCGCGTCATAGCGCAAGACCCTGTGCATAAAAGCAGCGCAAGTAATACGGTGGCTGCTGTTACATGAGAAAATAGACAATCGGGTTAAAACCTTTTTTCTGTCTATGATTAACAGCGGCACCCTTGCGATAAGCTACTCTGGCCTTCAATCGCTTCATCCAGCTGATCGGCTGTTATGTAACCGAGTTCTATCAGGATATGGCCTAATTTTCGGTGCTTATCTTTGCCTTGTACTGCCAGTGCCGCATCGAGCTGAGGATGATCGAGGAATTTTTTGTCACAAAGTATCTGGCCCAATAGTTTTTTTCTAATGCCCACATCTAACTCCTTTATCAACAAATTAAAGCGGGAACTTCCCCTTTTTTCTCATGGAACCTCTGACCGGCTGGATATTGATTAAAAATTAGTTGCCTTTAATAAATAAACCTATATACTTACTCTAAATGTTTTTTGGGAAACTTATGGAAGCGAATTCACCAAAAGTAGTGGTTGTCGGGGCGTCATACATTGATATAGCAATGAAATGTCCACATATGCCCGTCCCCGCCCAAACCGTCAAAGGTTCCTCTTTTTCCTGCTCTGTAACCGGCCCAGGTCCTAACCAGGCTACGCAAGCCGCTCTCTGTGGATGCGATGTTCACCTTATAAGCAAAATTGGCAGCGACATGTTCGGCGACCAGATCAAAAAAAACCTGCAAAAGTTCAACGTAAACATTGAAACCCTCTTTACAGCCGAGGCTATTTCAACCGGTGCCCGCTTCACAATAGTAAACAATGAGGGCGAAAACGCCACTTGCACCTGTTGCGGTGCAAATGCAGCCCTTTCTGTAGAAAATATTGAAGACGCCGAAAAATTCATTGCTCAGGCAAACGTATGCCTGATACATGGCTCCCTTCCGCATGACACCATCTCAAGAACTATCAGACTTGCAAAACTAAACAATACGCCTGTCATTATTAATCCATCGATACCCATAGACAATTCAAAAGACTATAAAGAATTACCCATTAATTTCTTCGCCGACAACATAGTCGTTCCGAATCTTTACGAAGCCGCACAGATAACCGAACACTCCGCCGCAAACATCAACACCGCAAGGATAATCGGCTCAGAACTTCTTGAAATGGGCGCAAAGGCCGCCGTAATCACTATGGGGAAAAAAGGTTCTATGGTAATCGATAGAAATGGTGCCGACCACATTCCGGCCTTCGAAATTGAACTCGTAGATCAAACCTGCACCGGTGACGCTTTCAGCGGAGCTCTTGCCGCCTCCTACGTCGCAAAACAAAATATCAGGGAAGCTACCGTATTCGCCTCTGCCGCCGGAGCTTTGGCATGTACAAAATTCGGCTCAGTTGAGTCCCTCGCTTCTCGTTCCGAAATTATTGAACTGCTGCAATCGCAGGAAATTTGACTTGCTACCAAAATGACTTTCCAAAGAGAAAAACAAAACGTTACAGCAACCGATACTCTTCAGGCATTAGCCGACGGACTCGAAATCAAACTCAGCCAATGCACAATAACCGGCTCTCTGGATATAAATCGCCTCTTTGACGACTCAGAAAAATTCAGCATAGGAAACTTAAATGTCAAAGAAGAAAAAAATCATAAAACAATCACCTTCCCGCAACCGATCGTTTTTGACGAATGCACCTTTACCGAAAATATTGTTTTCTCAGGGCCATGGTCAGAACCTGACAGCTTCTCAGCCGTCTTCGAGAACGATATCATATTCAACAGCTCTTTTTTTCATGGGCAATGCCGATTCAGAAACGCACACTTTCGCCAGACTGCCGGATTTGACGGCTGCTCTTTCAAGGGTGTCGTTACTTTCAAAAATGCAACCATAGATGGCGATGCCAAATTCCGCACAACCTCTTTTGAAGGCTACGCCCTGATACCAGATGCCGTCTTCAACTCATCAGCAAGGTTCACCAACACCCATTTCGCAAAAGGCGTGAACTTTAAAAATACCACATTTAATTCAATTACAGACTTCAGCGGTGTTTACTCCTCAAGCCGATCCGTACCTGAATTTGAAAATATAAAATTCGCGAGAAAAAAACTTGGAGACGATGAATCTTTCTGGAGATTTGCAAAACAATCCGCCCAGGAAGCCGGTTATTATCACTTTGCCGGGGAATGCTTCTACAATGAAAGATGTGCAGGCTTGCGAACAAAATCCAAAGGCCAAAACTACGACAAACTACCGTTAAATGCAAAAATAAAAAAATCAATAACTTCTATAAGATTACTGCCAGAGCTTATC
>JADHXY010000131.1 GCA_016782755.1 Phycisphaerae bacterium
AATAACAGACCTGACCTGCTGTTCTGCCAGCAGTAGCCTACCCGGACATGCGGCGGGAGTAATCCTGCGGTCTGAAAGCTCCGGGGACAAAGTAGCCCGAAAAGCCGATTGCGAAATCGGTGTTATTCGTAAGCATGTATACGAATGGGAGCGAGGCTTCTATGGTATGGCTAACAAATGTGAATTGCTGATAAACGCCGTTATGAATAAATGAGTGAAACGTGCTGATACACTCAAGCCAAAAGGCATGGGGTTGGTAGAGAGGTTAGCTTGTCCTACTCTCGCAGACACTAAACCCCCGGTGGAGAGGCAAAGCCTAACCCATAGTTTGTCACCGAAATGAAACAGGGTAAGCCCGTATGTCTCCTGAAACATCGGGACAGTGGACCGCAAGGAACGCTTATGGATGTGCGGGTAAAGGATGTCCGAGGAAGCTAAGGTCCGGCAGTAATAGCCGGGATAGCAGCGTGGTGCTGTAATGCGAAAGCGTGCTGACTTCGGACTGGTCTCATTTTACGATAACGTATGAAGAAGCCTACATAAAGGAGCAAGCGAACAATGAACGATTCATTGAATTCACTAAAAGATTCAAAGAACGTGCGCGACTCCGGACAACTTAGCTGGGATTCCATTGATTGGGATCAAGCTGAGAAGTCGGTACGGAAACTTCAGGCACGAATCGTAAAGGCACAACAGGAAGGAAGACATGGCAAAGTCAAATCATTGTCGCGTATTCTAACCCGTTCGTTTGCGGCGAAAGCCCTTGCCGTAAAACGGGTAACACAAAACAAAGGCAAGCATACTCCAGGCGTAGATGGTGTGCTCTGGAATACTCCAAAGCAAAAGGCCAGAGTCGTTGAGGATTTAAATCCACAGCGATACAAAGCCAAACCTCTGCGCCGGGTCTATATCCCCAAGTCCAATGGCAAGGAAAGGCCGCTGGGCATCCCAACGATGAAAGATCGTGCTATGCAGGCTCTATACCTGATGGCGTTGGAACCCATCGCTGAAACCACTGCGGATTGGACTTCTTACTGTTTTCGCAAAGGTCGCTCTGTTGCTGATGCAATAGAGCAGTGCTATTGCGCATTAGCCCGTAAGAGTTCTTCCTGCTGGGTATTAGAGGGGGACATCAAAGGCTGTTTCGACAACATCAGTCACGAATGGTTAGATCAACATATCCCGATGGAGAAACGTATTCTCAATCAATGGCTTAAAGCCGGATATGTTGAGAAGACCATCCTCTTTAGTACAGGATCAGGCACACCTCAGGGCGGAATTATTTCGCCAGTGCTGGCAAATATGGCTTTAGATGGTTTGGAGTGTCTCATAAATGAACGCTACAAATACCATCGAGTCAAAAATGGCAGAACCTATTGGCAATCAAAGCACAATAAGGTTACTAAGGTTAACCTGATTCGCTACGCGGATGATTTCGTTATCACCGGCGCTTCGCGTGAACTGCTGGAAAACGAAGTTAAACCGATGGTCTGTAATTTTCTTTCACAACGAGGGCTTACACTCTCCGAATCGAAAACGAGAATTACAAATATTGAAGATGGATTCGACTTTCTTGGATTCAACATACGTAAATATGACACAAAGCTTTTGATAAAACCATCAAAGAAGAGTGTCAAGGGATTACTGTGCAGAATCCGAGGGTTAGTCAAAAGTGGCTGGGGCAGTGGTTCAAATGCAGAAAAATTGATACGCTGCATCAACCCTATATTGAGGGGTTGGGCGAACTACTATCGCCATGTTGTCAGTAAGCAAACCTTTCGCTATATAGACCATAATATCTGGAAATGCTTTTGGCAGTGGGCAATGCGTCGCCATGATCAAAAAGGCAAACGATGGATAAAGAGAAAGTATTTTATTCGAAGAGGTAATAGAAACTGGGTCTTTAGTGACACCTCAGCTGAAAAAGAGTGCTATCTATTTTCCATGTCAATGATGAGAATCGAAAGGCACGTCAAAATAAGACAAGACGCTAATCCGTTCGATTCTAAATGGCAGGACTATTTTGAAACTCGGCGTATGAATCAACGCATACGTCGATTACACAATGCCAGTTTTGTAAAGGTGCCGGGTGTCATGCGTATGATGCCTTGATAGAGGCTTGAGCCGTGTGATGGGAAACTATCACGCACGGTTCTTAGGGGAGCGGGAGACGGTAACGTCTTCTGCTTACCCGACGAGTGGGAATCGCTGGCGGCTATCGATTTTTTTACGACCGAAATTTATACTATCAGCGGACTTGTCAAATATATGGTCCTTGTGGTAATTGACTACGAAACTCGCAAAGTTGAAATTGCCGGCATGATACCACAAGCTTATGAAGACTGGATGAAGCAAATAGCTCGCAACCTGACAGACCCATTTGAAGGGTTCTTAAAGGGTAAAAAATTTCTCATACATGATCGGGATCCGTTATTTACGAAAGATTTCAAGATGATCTTAAAATCGGCTGGTATCAAATGTGTAAAAACAGCCGTTGCCTCTCCCAATATGAGTCCCTTTGTTGAAAGGTTTATCCGCAGCATAAAATACGAGTGCCTGAACAAGATGCTTATTTTTGGTGAGCGGCATCTGAGGTATATTGTGTCAGAATACATTTCTCATTATCACACTGGCCGTCCGCACACCGGGCTGAATCATGACCTTATTGAACCACCGCCGCAGGGCGAAGGTGAAATTGTCTGCCATGAGCGGCTTGGCGGACTATTAAAGTCCTACCGGAGGGCCGCCTGATGGATGGGATTAGTTTTGATACACTTCTAAGAGCGGCTGTTTTGATAATCCCACAGGGGGTATTAAAAAGGCGGGAATTTAAGAAACATTTCTGGGCTGAAATGGCAGCCAGAGTACATCAATTTATCAGTGGAACATGGGGCAGATTTTGTGATACTTTTGTTCCTGGTAATACTTATAAAGGATCGGTTCTACCAGTCTTCCAAGTGAGGGTGCGTGCCAAAGTGCGTGCCAAGCTCGCTTCCATGGCGTTCATCCGGCGTTCACTTGTGTTTCGCTCGTCATCATAAGTTCTTTTTTAACAATCATTAACCTTTTATTGACAAACACTTACAAACCCCGAGTTCGGCCTGTCGATCCGAAGGTTGAGGGTTCGAGTCCCTTCGGCCTCGTTGCGAAAAAGCCTTGTTTTTGGCCTGAAATCTTTGATTTTGAGCTGAAAATGGGGCTTTTTCTTTGTTTATGCATGTCGCTACCAATTCGTCTGAGTTCGCCGAAGTTCGCAAATGTCCGCCAAGAAACGCCAAGTTTCCCGCCAAGTCGCTTTTCCCGTCTGTGCCTGAAGCAACGGACTTTTGTTTTTCTCGGCTTGGTAATGATAAATCTGGCAATTTTGCTACTGCTTCAGATTCCTGTCCGGTCAAGATGTGTGTGTACCTGCTCATTGTCAGATTAATATTGCTATGTCGCATTATTGTCTGTGCCACTTTTGGGTGTACCCCACTTTCAGCAAGTAGCGTCCCTGTTTGATGACGTAATGCGTGAAAGTCAAAGTATAGACCATTTAAAACGTACGGGATATCTGCATCGGTCAAATCAGCCTTTAACGCATTTGACGTCTTATCGGTAAGTTGCTTATATGTCCCCCCAAAGGCTTTTATGTTTGACATCTTACCCCTGAAAAACTCTTTTAGCTCGGATGCGGTATCGGGTCTTAGTTGCTGTATGGCTTCCTGCTTATTCTTTGTGAATTTAGCTGAAACTTTTACCATCAGATTCTTAAGATCAAAAGAAGATATTTTCAAGCTACGAATTTCATTCGCTCTTAGCCCAGTTTCTGCTGCCATACGGTACAACAAATATCGTTCGTTACCATTCATACCGAATCGCTTAGGTGCGGCTTTTGTTGTTTCAAGAAGTTTTAATAAGTCATCCATTTCCAAGGCACGTCGAGGATGTTCTTCGTCTATGATTTTCTTTACAGGTTTACATGCTAGATAGTCAATTGGTGATTCGCTGGCTCGCCTATCATCGACCATCCATTTGCAAAATTGCTTGATGGATTTGAGATAATAATTGGCAGTTCTGGAAGATATTTGGCCGTTGTCTTTTTTTGCTTTTTTCTTAACCTTCTTGCCGTTAACCTTTTTTACTTTTACAATATTTACATATTTTCGAAACTGGACAATTTTTTGTAATACTCTACTGGCTGTTATATCAGACCAATATGTAAAGCCGCATTCTTTAATTATTCGCTCGATTCTGGCTGTTGTCTGTTTGGCATGTTTTTCGGTACTGCCTTTTGCTTGTAGAGACTTTTCGAACTCTTTAAGATGGTCTATCAATGACTTGCTTGCTGCAGCTCGCCTGGAATCTAACAGTCCGATCTCTACAAGTTTATTCCGAAGTTTTTCTGAAGTATTTTCGAGCCACTCGGACAATATCCTGTCCGGAGGGTCATTATTTAATTTGCATACAACAAGTCTTTCTATCTTACGACCGAGTTTTTCAGATTCACCTTTATCAGTGAAAGCTGGAAAACGCCTGACGTTTCCAAGGTGGTCTCTTAATTCAATCCACCATTTTGAAACTTGTTTTGTTTTACCGGTTTTGTTTTTGTATGTTGGTTTGTAAGTTCGCATTTTCGTTTCCTTTAATTGCTCAAATATTAGTTATTCTAACAGGTCTAATCTAAAGCGCAAGTGTTTTTTCAATTTAACAAATGGCCTAAATGGTCAAATAAACCTGTTTCTGCCAAGAATTTTTATTTTTCTTCCAAAATTCTATTTTGCCATCTATTTCTCGCCGGACAACCGACTTGCACCCAATCTTCAAGCTCTTTGCGGTTCCACAAAACCCGCCGGCCAAGCTTAACTGGCAACGGACCTAATCTACCCGATGAATGCATCGAGTAAAAAAGTGTTCTGCCAATTCCAAGCAATTTGGCGGAACTTTCAGCTGTCAGTAACAAAGGATCCATTTCAAAAACCTTTAGTTGGAGTTATAGCCACACGACTCCGGCGTTATCTTTTTTGATTTCGATAATATCTTCTTCCCTTAATCCTGAGGGGTATTGCAAAAACCTCAGCTTACTAATGTCGTAGTATTTCCGGACACTTTGTTGTACATTTTTGATTAAACGCACTACATAATCTGACCAGTTTTGCCTTGTGCGGATATTCTTAATAGCAGCAGCTTCCACACGGTAAC
>JADHXY010000132.1 GCA_016782755.1 Phycisphaerae bacterium
CTTTGTCATTGGATCACTTGTTAAGATTCAGCGTAAATGCGGCAACCCGAACTGCCGGTGCGCTCGAGAAGGTCCCAAGCACCCCGCCCATCTTTTGACCACCAAAGTCAACGGAAAGAGCCAGGCGATCTATGTTCCGATGGATATGGTCGAAGAGGTACGACAGTGGTGCCTCCAATATTGTGAAATCAAGGCCGACATCAAAGGAGTTTCCGAGTGCTGCGAACAGCTTATTCGTTTGCACACCAAAGAAAAGCGAACGCGCTCTGGAAAGCGGCGCAGGTCAAACGGCACATGAGTCAGGAGATCAAATGATAGACTTAGGTAAAATTCCTGAGGAACAGAAAACTCCTCTGGTTATGGAATTGTTGCATGTGATTCAACAACTGACGGAACAAATTGAGCAACTGCGCCAAGAGGTTGCGCGTCTCAAAGAACACAAAGGCAAGCCGAAGATTCCTCCGAGCAAGTTGGAGAAAGCCCCGAAGGACGAACACCAAACCGATGACAATCAGGAAAACAAGTCCAAAAAGAAACGTCCCGGCTCATCAAAGCGAAGCAAAACAAAACAACTGACCATTCACGAAACAATACCGATACCACCAGAGAGTATCCCCGCCGGTTCAATCCGTGCAGGATATGATGATTGGATTGCTCAGGGGCTTAAAATAGAATTGTATAATGTATGCTATCGCCTTGAATGCTGGATAACGCCTGATGGTAAGCTGATTAAGGGTAAATTGCCGGATTCAGTTGATGGACATTTCGATGCGACGCTGCGAAGTTTTATCCTGCAGCAGTATAATCACGGCCATGTCACACAGCCTTTGATATGGGAGGAGTTGACTGACTTCGGGGTAGATATATCCAAAGGGCAAGTCAACCGGATATTGACAGAGCAAAAAGATGATTTTCATATAGAAAAAGAAGGAGTGCTTTGTGCCGGTTTGGATGTATCCAGCTATATCAATGTCGATGATACCGGTGCCAGACATGCCGGTAAGAACGGTTATTGTACTCATATAGGTAATAAGTTATTTGCCTGGTTTGAAAGTGCCCCAAGCAAAAGCCGAATAAACTTCCTCAAATTGCTGCGTAAAGGTAATGGCGATTATGTGATTAACGCCGATGCGCTGGAGTATATACAAAGGCAAAGTTTTCCTAAGGCATTACTGACATTGCTTGCTAATGACTGCGGGAAGTATTTTAAGAACGAACACAACTGGAAGAAGCATTTAGAGAAACTGGGAATCTCTAAAAAACGCCATGTGCGTATCGCTACCGAAGGTGCGCTGCTTGGAAGTGTTTTACATAATGGTTTTTCGAAAGAGTTGGTGATCCTCAGTGACGATGCCGGTCAATTCAATATTCTGCTCCATGCGCTTTGCTGGATTCATGCCGAAAGGACAATTCATAAACTCATCCCATGTAGCGAGAAAGAAAGTAAGGCGATCGAGGATATTCGCAATCTCATTTGGCATTTGTATCGAGACATGCTGGCCTACAAAGAGGCACCTGACGAACAAACCAAGACCGAGTTGGAAAAACGCTTTGACGAGATTTTTGCTACCCAAACATGCAGCGAAGTGTTGGATGCGGCTTTGAAACGTTTAGCAAATAACAAAGAGGAATTACTTCTGGTTTTGGACAGGCCGGATATCCCACTGCATAACAATGTCAGCGAAGGTGATATCCGTGAATATGTCAAAAAACGCAAGATCAGCGGCAGCACACGCTCCGATACCGGAAGACGCTGCCGCGATACATTTACCAGTCTCAAGAAAACTTGCCGAAAATTGGGGGTATCCTTTTGGGAATATCTCTACGATCGTGTCTCAAAAGCCGGCAAAATCAAACCCTTGCCGGAGCTAATTCGAGCCCGAGCAAGAATAGATTGAATATCGAATGCTTTCCGGTCATCTTGTGAGCCAATTTTACCCCATCTGTGCCAATCCGTAGGTAAAATTCACAATTTACATTGGGTTATTGAGAAGTTACCCAGAGATTACCAAAAAAAAGGTAGTCTGCGATGGGACTTGCTGATTATCACCGCACTTTGCACTGCCATGCGGAAAAGCGAATTGCTCAACTGTACCTGGGCGGATATTGACTTCGAGAAAATGACCATAGAAGTTTTGCCAAAGACGAACACCGATTACACCTGGGGCTGGCTTATCAAGGACACTGACCATAGGATATTACCGCTGACAAAGGATGTCGTCCAGATGCTTGTAGACCATCAGAGCCAGCAGCCAGAGGGCTATCCCTATGTGTTCATGCCGGAGGCCAGATATGACCGTATCCAACGGTTGAGAAAGCAGGGCAAATGGAGGCTCAAGGATGCCAACCGGAAGGTGATAAGTACTTTTATGCGGGACTTCAAGAAAATCCTAAAAAGAGCTGGTGTCAGAGAAAGAACGTTCCACTGTTTGAGGAATACGGCCATAACCAACTGGTTTATCAACGATATGAAGGAACATGACGTGATGACTCTTGCAGGCCACTCTAGCTTTGCTACAACGCACGCATTCTACCTGGCCGTTGCTGACGATTTAGTGGACCGTGCCCGAGTAGCATCGGGGCAGGGTGTCGGTAAGGATTTGGCACGCATTTGGCACGCGCCCTGTTTGAGCGAAAAAAAGACTTGACAAAGTGTTTGGCAACTTGTTATACTGTAATGAGTTAGAACTGAAGCAGTTGTTGCTCAGTTTTAAACCCAACCGGATATTGAATCTGTGTGCCGATAAGAGGATCTTCTACTATTTGTTGCTTGACGGTGTCATCCAGATTATATATCTGTTGCTCACTGGTTGTGATCATCGTCTTGAACATACGGTGACCGCACTCCCTGTGGACGTGTGGTCGTCCTCCGTTCCTTGGGTAATTCCAGCTTATACCAGTTTGTCCCAATTAACCAGTTGACTTCTGATGCATTAGATGGTTTAATTCTGTCTTAAAAGAATCAATTTTTTGCCTCTATTTTTAAGGATTGTTAGTTATGGCTGAAAGATGGGTCTCGATTGACGAAATTTCGGAGCACCTGGGGGTAAAAAAGGACACTATTTACAAATGGGTAGCTCGCAAAAAAATGCCCGCACACAAGGTTGGAAGGTTATGGAAGTTTAAAATTCAAGAAATAGATAAATGGGTTCGAACAGGGAAGGCTGCTCCTAAGAATGAGGGCTAACCAGATAACAATTAGTGATACTAAAGTGACGAGGTACAAAGCGAATATTACTGCTGGTACACTGCTCGTTCTGGAAAGCCGTAAGGTTGCGCAGCTGTTGTTGGAAAATGTTGATAAAGTTCGCTGGAAAGAATCTATTGAAAATCAAAATATTCTTCAGAAGCGAAGTCCTGCTTCAGCAAAGAGAATAGCGGCGTTAATTCGTTCTAGGTTGGAATTAATGGATGCCGGGCTTTGGACACTCGTTGCCAACGGCGATTCTAAAGTGGCAACTCATGCTACTTTTGCAGCAGCAATAAAACATTGCGTCCTTTTAGGAGATTATCTTGATATAGTTGTGAGAGGACAGTTTCGAAGACTTGAAGAAAAACTCTTAAGAAGACTCTGGGATGAATATATAATCCAGTGCCAACAAAGAGACCCATTAATGGATGATTTTTCTCCATCGACAGCTAATAAAATCCGTTCAAATATTCATAAAATTCTTGTCGAAGCAGGTTACTTGCAAAACAGCAGGACGCTTATACTTCAACGGGTTGAAATAGCTAAGGAAGTTATTCGTTACTTACAGAGCAGAAATGAAAACTATGTGCTTAGATGCATACAGGTGTAAATATGGCTAACCTAACGGAAAGATTAAACCAAATATATGACATTATTACAACTGAGGACTTCCTCAAATGTCGAGGGTTGGGTAACGAGATTGCTTTTTACATTTTCGACTATCTGCCAGAGGAAGAGTTGAAGGTGCGTGACCATATTGATTTCATGCTCAAGCGAATAAAAAGCCAGACGGATTTTAAGGTTGCAGATATAAATCTCTTTGAGTTTGTAGTGGAGCATCTTAAAAGCCGTAATATTTTTGATAAATCGTGTGAGGTAGAAGTTCAAAAGGGAGTCGAACAACTTGCAAAGGCAGTCAGGGCCCCTCTAAAACCGGAAAATCTTGTTAAATTGTTTCAGGAAAAAGTCAGGCCGGAAGAATACGATCTTACTGTTGTAAGGGGCATAGGAAATGCCTGGCCTTTAGCTCGTGCTCATTCGCTGCTGAATAATTTACAGCCAGTGATGAAAAGCAGGCCGTTGGTTTTATTTTATCCAGGCGCCTATGACGGTCGGTCTTTTAAATTATTTGGTAAACTTAAGAGTAACCCCTATTACAGGGCTTTCAGGCTCGTTCCATAAAATAGTCAGGGATAAATTATGAAAATAAAAGAACTGTTTTCAAAAGATATTGACCGTTCGATCAATGGTGTAGTTAAAGCCGAACAACAAGATGATGCCTCTGTTTGGCAGGAGCTTGATGAGTTAGTTGTTACTCGAGAGCTTAGCAGGCATCTTGACAAATATTTTGTTGTATATGCTGATTCTGTTGACAATCCAAATGATCCTGATATTTCAGGCAAAATTGGAGTCTGGGTGTCAGGCTTTTTCGGTTCAGGCAAATCGCATTTTATCAAAGCTTTATCGTATCTTTTGAGCAATCGGCAAGTTTCAAACAATGGAAAAACTAAACAGGCGATAGAATTTTTTGATGAAAAGATCGAAGATGCAATGCTCCTGGGAAATATAAAGCGATCTATAGCTAAAAAAGCAGATGTCATACTCTTTAATATTGACAGTAAAGCGGATCAATCAAAAGGTCGCGATGCTATTCTGGCGGTATTTTTAAAAGTGCTGAATGAACTGCAGGGTTATAGCCCTGATCATCCTCATATTGCCCACATGGAAAGATATCTCGAAAACAAAAGAAAATATGGGCAGTTTAAGGAAAATTATACGCTGGAAACTGGCGGGGACTGGCTCCAAGAACGTGACAGTTACATGTTTAACCAGGATGAGATTGTTAAGGCCTTGTCTAATACCCTTGGGCAAAGTGAGGAGGCCTGTCACAGATGGATAGATAATGCGGAAAGT
>JADHXY010000023.1 GCA_016782755.1 Phycisphaerae bacterium
TGCATATCAAACCCAAACCATGCAAGCATATAAATGTTACTGCCTGTCGGAGGTTCCTCATACGCCGTTCCGTCCGTCCATTCTATCTTAATCTCGCCGACATTCTCACACATCAGCCGGCGCACATCGTCCGCATAACTCGGATTTGCAATATCAATCCTGACTCTTAGTGGGGGGTTATCCTCAAACATCCCCCAAACATCGTCAAGATTGTTTTTCAAAACATCCTTCTTAAACTTCGTAAAGCTCAAATCGATGCAATCATCTAAACCTGTAACAATAATACCCGGCGTCAAAAGCAGAACATCACGGGCAAGGCTCCACTCGCTTACATAAGGACGAAGAGTATTGTCGTATATCGAACTGCTGTCATGCCCGAAATATATCCGAGCTGTATTACTCTCTACCCCCTCATCAAACCACGACTGATAATCACCAGTCGAAAAATAATAAAGCTTATCATCATGAAAAAGGTTTGGTTCATTATTAAGTTCGTCTTCTTTATATTCGTATCTATCCGATACTCTGCTCTGCAAAACCAGGTAGCCATCCGTCCTGATCTCGCCAAAATCGGCATTGAGCTGATCGCAGATTACCCGCAGCTTATCCATTATCTCGGTATTAGCCCCAGCCGTCCGCTGTGAATCTATACTCACCTCGAATATATAACCCGAAAACGCCACCAGCAGCCCCAAAACCCCAACCGCTACAAGCAACTCAATTATCGTAAAACCTTTACGCATTATTTAAAACCTTATCACACGCTGAAAAACTCCAATACAAGGATTCTTACTCCCGCCCACAGCCGGCGGAACAACCCAAACCCATTCCGGAGCGCCAATCGTATAATTCCCATCATTCCAGTACTTATCCAGCTTAATAGTATCATCATTCAAATCCGCATACCGCTCAAGAACCCGGTAAATCTCACCACTCTCGTTATCAACTATCGTATCACCATCATTTATAAAATGTTTATATCCGGTATCTAATTCCAACTCATCAAACCTTGTGCCAACAACTACAGGCAACTTATAAGCCATAGGCCGCACAACAGTTGGCGGAAAAGGAGGAGGATAAGGATTCGGATAAACTTGATTTCTGCCGCTCTTGCGACAAACAAAAACCGTCACCTGAACAGTCCTGCTGCCCAGCCGCCTGCACAAAGCACTCCAGAAATAATCCTTATAATAATACCCAAGATCATCATCGCCTATACTACCCGCATCCTTATAAGGATCAAAAGTCGATGGATACGCAAACTCATCATCCGCTATAAAGTCACCGCCATCAGAACCCGTCCACACATCCTCAAACAAAACACATTCATCTCCATCAGGAGCTAACCATCTGGTGTCAGCCAGATTAATCCCATAAAGCCCTATCTTCGCAAATGCCTCATCAGCAACCGCCCCAGCCGTTGTACGCTCCGTCGTCAACGTCGTAAAATGTATCGCAACAGGAAAAACACCGGCTATAAACAGCATACCTATCGCCATTATACCGATGGCCATCAAAACCTCTGCCAACGAAAAGCCATCATGTCGAAAATGCCGCCTCATTACTGCTCCGCTCGTATCAATTTACCCGTATATACATTCACATGACAATAATCCAGCTCATCAAGATAATCCGTACACCTGTAGTCAACATCAGTGTTCTTGAAACGATTCTTATCATAAATCACAAATTCCCGCCGGCTATACTCTTGTCTATAAGGGTAAATGTTATGATAATCCTGATAAAATTTACCTATTGCCGGGTCGCTATCCACATTGTCCATCGTATTAAAAATCTCGTCCTCACTGTTATTATTTGTCTGCCCGTCCCTGTTAATCACCCTGACTTCTTTCTTTACTAACTTCCCCGCCTGATCAAAAACTATCGAAAACGTCGTCGTATCCGCAAGCCCAACATCGTTATTAATCGCAGCGTTTCTCACAGCATCTGAATTACCAAAATTACCAATATCCACCTGAATTGTTGTACTGGGGTCATAGGCAAACATATCCATCACACTGATATTTTCCGACAGTTTCATCGGACTGGTTCCCTCAACCACACAGAAAGGACTCGCCGGAGTAACAAAATTAGTTTTTTGCTCGATAAATATCATATACTGCTGGCCGTCCAAATCCTCCTGAAACCGCACGCCGACATACTTCTGCTCCTTCGCAGCCATCGCACGCGCACTCGCAAGTGCCGCCCCGATCATACTCCGACCACCGCCGGCTGACCCGAACGACCCAACGAGACCCTTCACAGCCGGCATAGTCAACGCCACCATCAACGCCGCGATACCAACCACTACCACAGTCTCGATCAGACTCATTCCAGATTGTTTTGCTTTCAAACACATCTTAATTCACATTTCCAATCTTCTCTCGCCCCTCTCCGCAAGTTGTCATTCTTTCAACATTTTGTCATTCCCGCGAAGGCGGGAATCCAATCTTTTGTTATTTTTTCATAAATCCTGTTTTATCCTGTTAATCCTGTCAAAATCTTTTCTTATTCATTAGAAATATCGTCATCCGTCCCAAACTCCTTATCCAAACCTGACGAAATTATAAGCGGGAAACTCCGCCTCGTATCAATCCAATCTTGAAAGTTTCCCGCTTCATAATACAAATCATACCGTAGCGGCTCGCCCCACGCATCCACTACACGAACCCACGGATATTCTATACCGCCAACTGCTATCGCCCCGTTGCTCTTTACCAGCGAGCCATCTATCCCCGCAAGTATTTCTCTGCACCCCGGAACCCTGCTCAAAAGAAAATAAGCAGTCGCTATACCAGAGTCTTCTAATTGAGGGTCAGGGCTATTTATAACCACATCACCCGAATCAAGCCACATGGCATCCTCAAGCTCAGTTTCAACATCTGTTTCGATAAGCCCGTTGCAGTCCAGCGGAAACTTCAATCCCGCATAAAAATCCCCCTGATCACTACCCACAAATGCATCCTTCCCCTTATACCGATACCCAAAATCCGCAAACTCACTCAGCGCACCATTGAGAATATCCAGAGTGCTTTTCGTCAGCTGTTCCTTAGCCTTATTCTGCACCCGCGTCGCAACCGTCATCACCATAGAAACAAGTATAGCCACAACACCGACGACCACGATCATCTCGATCAGAGTAAAACCAGATTGGAACTTAAACTTCTTCATTTTTTACTTCTTTTCTTCGTGCTCTTCGTGTGCTTTGTGGTAAATAGTTTTTAATTACCAAAATTCGTTATATCGTCTTCTGTGCCATATATCCCGTCAACACCGGCACTAATCAGCAAATAAGAGTCCGAACGGTAAGGCCAGTTATTATAAGTTATCTTGGGATCAAGAATATAATCCTCATAAAAATAGTTATACGGCGCACTCAGAAATGGAATTGGAGTACTATCTGATGTTTGGTGCGCATCACCAGCAGTTCCATCTGAAGTCAAACGCCCTAAATCAACCAAAGGAAAGTTATCGACCGCGTTATAAATCCTTTCATAATATGCATAGGTATTGTCTATGCTCTTACTGCTCGGATTAGCCTTATAATAAAGTATAGGTGTACCTATTTTGAATGTTTTTTTGGTATCGGGATAAGTGCAATTTTTAACCCCAAACGAATCACATATCACATAAGTATCCGGATCCAAATCTGCACCAGTATTATCAAAAATATCCCCAAGCCGATAAACATTAGACTGCTCAATCTCTAAATAACGATCCTTACGCTCATACAAAGTATCATCGCCCCTGGTTCTATCCGGGTCGTATGTTAAATTCAAACCATCTATATCAAATCCATTCTGCCGCCACGCACTATCCGGGTGAAATCCCATCAGGTCCCAGCCGAACAACGCCTCGCAAAGCATCTGCGCACCTGTATATGCAGGATCTGCCAAACTATCCGAAGGCGGATAATCCCCGTAATCATTACGAAATGCCGCAAGCCCCATTCCGATAGCTCCCAGCTGTGCCGAAACCTTTGTCTCTTTTGCCATATTCCGAACCATCTTAACAGTCGGCATCAAAATACTCGTCAATATTGCTATGATAACAAGCACCGTCAACAACTCTATAACCGTAAACCCTCTTTTAGTTTCCACGACTAAACCCTTTATATATATTTCTTAAATCAGCTGCCAAAATTAAATATATCATCCTTAGTACCGTACAAACCGTCAAAGCCCGCAGACATCAAGATATAACTATCCGACCTGTAAGGCCGATCAATATTGCTTATATTGTCGTTCCATATCTGGTTATAGAAATAGTACGGACTATTATAGACTGGATGATGCGTTACGCTGTCTCGAATTACCTGATCCGTAATCTGATGGTTGTCATCATGAAAATAAATCCTGTCAGCGTTATTGGTAACAGCCACCGTACTTGAATTTGTATAATCGCCCCACCCAGTTGCTGTCTCATCCACAGGATGCTCCGTCCCCGACGAATTCGCCCGGAAATACAATATCGGCATACCTATCTGCTGGCCGTTCATGCGATCATCAGTATCATCATCATTCTCATAGATATTTGTCGTATAAATATCACACAGAACGTAAAAACTGCTATATCTTGGAGCAATACCTTCGCAAACATTCCTTAACTTATAAACATTCGCATTTTCTATCTCAAGATAAGGATCCCTGCCGCTATCATCATACTCCGTATCTGTAGGACCATCTTTATAATCTCCATCTATCGGTGTGTACCCCAGAAGATCTTCACCCATCAGCGAATTCGACAATACCACCGCACCCCAGCCGTCAATAGATGAATTGTCGCTTTCCCAACCGGAATCCGGATAACCGTCCCACTTGGCATTATAAAGCTCAAGACCCATACCGATACTCTTAAACTGCGCCTTCTGCTTAACCTTCTTACTATATCGCTTCACCTTATTAAATGCCGGCAGCAATATCCCCATCAGCAGAACCATAATACTCATCACCGTCAGCAGCTCAACGATCGTAAAGCCAAAACCACTTTTATTTCTCGCTTTCATTTCCGGTCTCCTTATATCCTATAATTACACACTCAAATTAAAATCAACCAATAACAAAAATCTTCTCTCTTTTTGCTGTAACGATTTTCACATTACGCACTCAATCCGCCTATGATCTGGATCATCGGCAGGAATATCGCCAAAACGATCACCATAACAACACCACCTAAAACAATAATCATTATAGGCTCTAACATCGACATCAATGAATCAACAAGAACATCAACCTGCTCGTCATAATCATCCGCTATTTTCAAAAGCATCTTATCAAGATCACCCGTCTCCTCGCCAACCGCCACCATGTTCGTAACAATAAGGTCAACCGTCTTACTCTTACCAAGAGGATCAGCAAACGTTTCCCCCTGTCTGATCGAATCATGAACATTACCGAGCATACTCGTAAAAACCTCATTACCTGCCGTCTCTGAACTCGTCTTGATCGCATCAAGTATCGGAACACCCGCAGCCACAAGAGTACCAAGAGTACGTGTCCATCGTGAAACCGATATCTTATTACCTAATGGCCCAATCACGGGCAGACGCAGGTTAATACTGTCAAGAACATACCTTCCCATACGAAACCGCCTGATAAACTTAAGAATGATCGATATCGCAAAAGGCGCACCTATCAGGTAAAGCCATCCCCATTCGTATGCTATCCACGAGCTTATACCCAAAACCGTCGTTGTGATCTTGTTCATCGGCTCGCCCTCAAGCATATCGTTAAGAACGTCATTAAATTTAGGCACCACAAAAGTCATCAACCCAAGAAGTATCAAAAACGCCGCACCCAAAACCACGGTCGGGTAAACCATCGCACTCTTAACTTTCGCTTTGAGCTTCTGGCTCTTCTCCATAAAATCAGCGATCCTCGCCAATATGAGATCAAGAACTCCTCCAGTTTCACCTGCTGCAACCATACCTACGGCCAGCCGGTCAAATGTCTTTGGAAATCTCGCCATCGACTCCGACAATGTCGATCCGCCCTCAATATCATCGGAAACATAACCCAATACCTTCTTAAAAGTACCCTTCTTCTGCTGTTCTTCCAATACTCGCAAAGACCTCAATATCGGCAATCCCGCATCCTGAAGCGTCGAAAGCTGCCTTGCAAACTGCGTAACTAACTTAACCTTAACTCTCCCAGTACCGCCACGCCTTTTAGCACCGCCACTAACAGCCGCCTTAACCTTCTTTTTCTTCGCCTTGCGAGTGCTAACCTTGGTCGGAAAATGACCCTGATTGCGAATCTTACTAACTGCTTCCTTCTCATTAAGAGCTTCAATCTGACCGCTTACCGACGTACCCTGCGAATCCAGAGCTTCATATACATACAAAGGCATTTCTTAAACCTCCTTAATTACCAATTTAATCACAAGCCACAAAATTAACCCGCATCCGAAATAGTCTCCTTAACAACCTCATCGATCGTCGTAAGACCGTCATACATCGCCTTAAGACCGTTTTCACGCAAAAGTATCATCCCGTTCTTCTGGGCAGCCGTCCGCAAAACATTAGTCGATGCGTTGTTCATTATCAACTCACGCATCTCATCATTGAAAACCATTATCTCAAACAATGCCGTACGGCCCTTATAACCCGTCTTATTGCATTTACTGCAGCCCTTGCCGTAATAAAACTCCTTACCCTTGACATCATCAAAAGTAAGACCAATCTCCATAAGCTGACTCTCCGTCGGCTCATAAGCCGTCTTACAATGTGTACATATCGTCCTCACAAGACGCTGAGCAACTATCCCCTCGATCGTTGCCGTAAGCAAAAACGGCTCAACTCCAAGATCGAGCAAACGGGCAATTGAACTCGGTGCATCATTTGTATGCAGTGTCGTAAAAACCAAATGACCCGTCAAAGAGGCCTGGGCTGCTATCTCTGCCGTCTCAAGATCTCGAATTTCACCAACCATAACTATATCGGGATCCTGACGAAGAATAGAACGCAAACACCTCGCAAACGTAAGACCAATATCAGGACGCATCTGGCACTGTACAATCCCGTCAATATCATATTCTACCGGATCCTCAGTTGTAATTATCTTAAACTCCGGATCGTTCAGCTCAGTCAAACCCGAATAAAGCGTCGTCGTCTTACCACTGCCAGTAGGCCCCGTTACAATAACAATGCCGTTCGGCTTATGAATTAGCTGACGAACAAGACCAAGATCATGCTGCTGAAGCCCAACCTTCTCAAGATCAAGACTAACCTGGCTCCGGTCAAGAACACGAAGAACAACGCTCTCACCGAACATCGTCGGCAAAACACTTACACGAAGATCGATCGGATTACCCTGAACCGTCAAAGATATTCTGCCATCCTGAGGCAACCGACGCTCCGCAATGTCAAGATCCGCCATAACCTTAATACGACTGCTTATCGCTGTCGCTATATGCTTAGGAGGAGGAACCATCTCATAAAGAATACCGTCAATCCTGTAACGCATCTTATATTCTTTTTCAAATGGCTCAAAATGAACATCCGATGCCTTATCACGAATCGCCTGCATTATCACAAGGTTCAAAAGCTTTTTAACAGGATTGGACTCTGAAAGCTCCTTAAGGTCATCAAGATCAATGCTCGCGTCCCTGCCCTCAAACTCATGCAAAAATTCATCACCTGTCAATTCCCCGATAAGATCATTAATATCACCGCCTTCTTCAGTCTTCGAATAATATTTCTCGATCAAAGTCTCAAGAGAATCGCTGTCAGTTATCTTAGATGTAACCTTCAAACCAGTAAGAGTACTAATATCATCAGATGCCTGAAAATTATCAGGGTTGTCAATAGCTATAACAAGCTCATTAGTATCAGAATTGAATTCTATAGGCAAAACCTTGTAATTTTTAGAAATATCCTCAGTAACCTTATCCAAAGTCTCAGCCGGTATCTCCACTCCCGAAAGATCAACATACTCCATACCCCGCTGGGCAGCTAGGGCAACTCGCAAGTCCTTCTCATCAATAAAACCCTGATCGACAAATATCTTACCAAGCTTAGTATTACTCCCACCTTGCTTCTGAAGCTTCAAACACTGATGAACCTGCTCACGAGTTGTAAGACGCATCTTAGTCAAAATTCTGCCTATCGTACGGCCCTTTAACTGCTCAATTGGTGGGATATGCTTTGTCGTTGCCATGACTAACTCCTGTCACCTTAATCTTTTCTTGCTCTCATTATAAATCACTAAATGCTTTATTGCAAACAAATTATAAATGCGACACTTAGTATTTCATACTAATAGCCGCTCGCAATGTTAAGATAGGGAACGAAAAAGCCGCCCTATGATTGAATATCGGTCAAAAAACAAGGAAATGTTATTACAAATAGCGTAAAAAAAACTAAAAAGTTCACCACAAAATTGACATCAATAAACAAATATCAGCTAATCTAAAATAAAAACGCCAAAAAAAATGGCTATAATTTACTATAATTCATTCCCGGCACAAAAGCCAAATACCCTGAATTATTTCACAGACAAAGCGGTAGATGCTTTCTATGTTAGTGATAAGCTTGTTTTTTTGCGCTACTATAGGAATTTCCGGCCCAAAACACGGGAAAACGGGTATTTTGAGGAACATTTCAAGGCGATGGCCTTTGTAACCAGTGTTCTTGAATCGGCTTATAACCGATGTAATTACTTTCAAGCTTTTGGACAGCAGGTTATATAATCCATGATATCCTGCATTTTAGCGGTTGCGACCGCTACAGAACAGTCAGCTGCACCATAATAGAGTCTCACTGTGTCTGTGTCTTTGTCAAAAATTGCCCCTGAAGGGAAAATCACTCCTCCAACATCACCGAGCCTTTCATATATCTCCCGTGGCCCCAGCAGCCATTCATCACCTCTTCTTAGTACTTTCCACGGCTGTTCCAGGTCCAGCAGGGCAAGTCCCATTCTGTAAATTGCTCCGGCTGTGGTATTTCTGACTCCGTGGTAAAAAAGCAGCCATCCTTGGGGAGTTTCTATCGGCTGACAAGCCAGACCCACCCGGTGGCAATCCCAATATCCGTGCCTGGTCATTATCAGAGTGCGGTGATCGCCCCAGTGTTTTAGGTCTGGCGAAAAGCTGAGCCACATATGCGCCTCCTCGCGAACGATAGGGCGATGGATAAGTGCGAATCTGCCGTTAAATCTTCTGGGGAAAAGGCAGGCATCCTTATCTTCTGGTGGAAGCATTGCTCCAAGGCGGGCAAAAGTCTGGAAATTTTTTGTTATTGCAAGCGAGACAGTCGGCCCGCCCTCGCTGAATGTTGTGTATGTTATCGCGAACTGTTTTTGTTCTTCCAGCCAGATCGCCCTCGGGTCTTCCAATCCCCATTTTTCTTCCCTTGTGTTGTGGTTTGCCCTCATAGTTGGCTCAGAATCGATACGCCAGTTGGAAAAACCATCCTTGCTTTTTGCTACTGTAAGGTGAGAAAAACCTCTTAAATCCTCTACTCTTACAAGCAGGACCGTTTCACCGTTATATTCAACAGCCGCTGGATTCATTACGGAATTTACAGCATAAGGCCAGTCTTTCGGCTGAAGAATCGGGTTCTTTTCGTACCGTGTGAAAAGATTATTTGCCTGCTTTTGTCTATAAAGATTTGGCATGTCTTTTGGCCCCGCCTTATAAAACCTCTAAAATCAATTATTATTATACATTACTTACTCAATAAAACAACCGTTACCTAACAAAGGCTAAAGTGGAGATGAAGGGAATCGAACCCTCGTTTCCGCGATGCGACCGCGGTGTGCTCCCGTTACACCACATCCCCGGGATTTGGTTCGAATTATACTTACAAAAAAATAAAAAACAATTATTTAATTTTGAAACAAGTAAACTTTTATATTTACTTGCAAAGACCTCTAATTCGATTATAATCCGCTATTTTACAACTAACTTAGACATTTTGTTTGGAGTTTTAGAATGAATTTAATGAGATGGTTCAGAAGGAATAATAGCAAAATAATGTTGGCGGTTCTTTTGCTGGCTTTAGTTGGCTTTGTAATTGGCCCGATTCTCAGGCAATTAGGCAAGGGATCGGGGGCATCGGAACAGGAATTTGCTCTTTATGGTGACGGGGAAAAGATCACAAATTTCGACATCATGAGTGCCAGGCAGGAATTAGATATGCTCCGTAAGCTTGGTGCCGATACTTTTCTTAATTCTATATCAGTATCGCTCACATCTGCACCAAATTTACATACCATATTTATGGGACAGCTTCTATTTGGAGAAAAACAGCGATCAAGTCAAATTATTCCAATGATAAAGCAGATCGTCGTCCAAAATAAGTATCGTATTACAAGTGATGATATACATAGCATTTTTACATCTGATCAGATGCCAGCGGTTTTGTGGATACTGCTTAACGCAGAGGCCCAAAAAGCCGGAATTAAATCAAACCCACAAAATGCCTATAACACGCTTTCCTCCTCACAGTACTCACAGCTAATGCAGAACCGCACCTATACACAATTTATTTCTCCTATAGTTGACAGCGGCATTCCCGAGGAAAGTGTATGGAATTCGTTTGCAAAATTAATAGCCATAAATGATTACGCCGATAGCATTTGCTCTAATGGTGCCATTACTATTTCTCAGCTGCAAAATCTAATAAAAATCCAGGGTGAGCAGGCAAATATTGAACTTGTAAACATCAAAGCCGCTTATTTTGTTGATGCTCAGAAAGAACCTTCAGAACAGGAAATTACTGATTATTTCAATAAATATAAAAATAATTTTGAGATGACGATAACCGAGCAGAACCCATTCGGTTTTGGCTACAAACTGGCGGATTCAGCAAAGCTGGACTACCTTGCGGTAAAGATAGAAGATGTGGAAAAAATCGTTAATAAGCCGACTCCTGAAGAAGTTGAGCAGTTCTACCAGAGGAACAGAGATATTTTTGTCGAAAAGATTCAGACCGATCCGAACGACCCAAATTCACCGGTTGAAGAAAGAACCATGGAATTTGCTGAGGTTGCAACTTATATTAAAAACACTCTTTACGAAAAGAAAAAAACAAATAAAGCCTTAAAGATCGTTAGAGAGGCAATTGACCTTACTCAAACTTCTCTGGAGGATAAAGATATCAGAGACCTTAGCAGTGAAGATTTTGCTGCTCTTTTAACCGATTTTTCCACCACAGCCGAAAAACTTTCCAATGAGTACGGTATTAAGGTCTATTCAGGTACAACGGGAATGATGGCAGCCGCAGATATGTATGAAGACACGTACATGTCCGGAATGTATGTCGGTGAAAATAATTATAACATAGCAAGTCTGACTGACCTGGTTTTTGCAATCGATGAATTTGGTGCTCCCCAATTGAGCCCGGGTATCGAAAGGCCGAAAATGCATCAGAATATCGGCCCGGTGAAAGACCGTTCCAATCGCTTTGTTGCAGCCGTCAGGGTAAAAAATGCAAAAATGGCAACTGTCCCGCAAAGAATAGATGCCGTTGAAGATAAAACATCCCTCGAACTTGGAGAGGATGTTAAGGATACTTCAAAATCTTTAAGAGAACGGATAATAAATAATATAAAGATTGTTGCTGCCATGGAAACTGCAAAGGATTATGCTCAAAAACTGGCAGATACAGCCGAGCCAAATAATTGGGATTCTGCCTTAGAAGTATTGAATGCAGATTATGCAAAAGATATAAGCAAAGACCCTAATAAGCCGGGTTATCTTAAGCTAACACCAATCACTGGCCTCAAAATATCTTCAGAACTTGATATACAGACTTTAGCCTTACAAAGTAAAGGGAATCCGGTCGCTGAACCTATGATAAGGCAAATTAAAATAGAAAAAATGAGATTCGATAAGTTTTTCTCTCTCATAAGTCCGGACGCAAATTCGCTGGAAAACACACCTTATATTTTAGAATTTGAGCCGGATGGAAGCTACTATGTCATTAAAGATTTAACCATCGAGCGTTTTAATCAGAAGCAATATGAAATGTCTAAAGCAACGATGTCCTACGTACAGGAAGTTGTAAGTTCACAAAGTGCTTCTGCCGTCTTCTTTAATCCTGAAAATATAATTAAGCGTAACCGTTATCAGCTTATCGAACACGAAATAGCTGCCGTTGATGCAAACGAACCCAATGAGCCAGCCAGGGAAAGTAAATGAGTTTCGACAGCAAAAGAAAACCGGTTGAATTAATTTTCATAGCCGTTATCAGCTGGATCATACCTGGTGCGGGCTATTGGTACATCAGGGAAAAATTCCGTTCGACACTTATTTTTTTTGCTATCTCAGCGACTTTCTTAATCGGTCTCTATTTAGGCTCCATTGCTGTAATCGATCCGGTAGGGGGCAAGTTATGGTATATTGCACAGATCATGACTTCGCCCTTAGTGGCAATAATCGGGAGAATGACTGCTGCTGGAGGTTATTTTGCCTACGGCAGGCCAAATGAGATTGGCCAGCTTTATACCAGCATTGCAGGCCTAATGAACCTGTTTGCCGTTATTAACTGCGTATATCTCGCTTATAGCGGAACTACTGAAATGGAAGAGCCAAAATGATTTTCACAAATATGACACTTTTAGCTATCTTGACATCGCCTAAGGGATTACCTACAAATCCCGCATCGCTTTTATGGTTTTTTCCCCTTGCTGCGGCGATCTCCTTAGTCTATAAAGCCGCAAAACTTCCGGAAATGAAAAAAAGTGTTTTCTTTAAAGAGTTTTTAGTACTTTTCTCTTCAATTGTCGTTTTCATGGCATTGATAGGTGTGGGGCTGATCGCTTTCTCGTGGATTTTTGTCGAATAAACAAGTAGCCTGTCATTCGTTATAGTCTTCCTCTGCTTCCAGCGAATCTTCATCGAGCAGTTCAAGCTCAACCATGGCATTGTAAGCCGCTTTCTGCTCAGCTTCTTTTTTGTTCATGCCCCAAGCGCTCTCAAAATGGCGACCGGCTATTATCACTTCTGTCTCAAAACATTTGATATGATCCGGCCCTTTCTCATCCAAAAGCTCATAGTGCGGTGTTGTATTACACATCTTTTGAGCGTAGCTCTGGAGTATCGATTTGTAATTGCCGTGGTGATCTTTCTTTTCAGAGTTTATAATGAACGCTTCAAAGTTTTTGAGAATAAAATCCCTTGCAGATTCTATTCCGCCGTCAATACAAATAGCCGCGATCAAAGATTCAAGCAGTCCCGCAGCCATAGAACCATTTACCGCACGGCTTGAAATCATACCCTTGCCCAATTTTAAATATTTAGCTAAACCCATCCTCTTAATTACTTCTGAGCAGGTTTTTCTCGATACCAGCATGCTTTTGATCTTTGTCAATTCGCCTTCGTCATGATCGGGAAAATGCTCAAATAGTTTCTGGCATATAACAAGTCCAAGAATTGAGTCGCCAAAAAATTCGAGACGTTCGTTGCTCAATTTCCGGTCATCAACAGAGGAGGAGTGAGTGAAAGCTTTTTTGAGGATTTTTCTATCTTTAAACTTATAACCTACAATCTGCTCGATTTGGCACAAAGCCTCTTTTTTCATGATTACTACCCTGATCTTTAAAATCCGTAACGAGCAGATTACGAAAACCGTACCCGAAGATACGAGCTTCGTACTCGGCTCTAACATATTCTAAGTCTTTATCAGTAAATATGTCAAGCTGAAGTTATTTTTTTTTAATGAACCATCTGTAAGCCGGCGAGAGCCATAAATTTTTCATTTATGAATTCAAACAGCTCTTCTACGCCTATAACATTTAGTATGTTCTTAGTTGCCTTGGACATACTGCTTAAGATGAGTTTGCGACCTGAATCTGATAGCAATTTGTTGAGTTTAAGCAATGCCGAGATACTTGAAGATGTTATTATGTCAATATCCTCAAAATCCATTACCACGTCAAAATCAGCATTTCCCTTGAATAAATCGATTACGTCCTGTATATCCTCTGCTGTTTGCGGTTCTTTTGACAAATCAACAACCACTATGTTTTCGGACCATCTTTGTATGCTCATCGACAATCTCCAATAAAATGAGGTAAAAAACAAAAATTTTCTTATTATCTTATCGTCAAGAACATAAAACGAGTTGAGTACGCATCTGAGATTTTAGTCTATTAATCGTTTTTTTCTGACGTATAAAGCACACTTTCCTGTTAATTTGTTTGAATTTTCCTCACAAATCTGTATTACTAATGGTCGGTGTGGTTTTTATAGCCAATTAGAGTTATTTCAGGAGAAGTGTATAAGTGCGTATAGCTTTAGCCCAGATAAATACAACTGTCGGTGATATTAACGGTAACGTTGACATGATGAAAGACTACTATAATCAGGCATTAGAATATGACTGCGACATTATTGTCTTCCCGGAAATGGCCATTTGCGGCTATCCCCCCGAAGATTTACTTCTCAAAAAACATTTCATAGAAGATACCAGAACTGCTTTGGAAAAATTCGCCGCTGACTGCCCCAGAAAAACTATAATTGCCGGATTTGCAGAACCCCAAAACGGCAAATGCTATAATTCATTAGCGGTTTTATCCGACGGTCAGATAAAGAATGTTTACCGAAAGGGTCTTTTGCCAAATTATGGCGTATTTGATGAACATCGCTACTTTAAACCAGGGGAAAAGCCTCTTGTCATTGAAATCGACGGCTTATCAATCGTTCTTACTATCTGCGAGGATATATGGCAGATGGACTGGCTGGCCGCTTTTCTAAAAGATTACAATAAAGATTTGTTAATTAACATATCCGCATCTCCTTTTCACATGGGCAAGATCGACCAGAAAGTAAAAATTCTTTCCGATGTGGCTGTGCATTTTAATTGCGCATTGGCTTACTGCAATCTCGTTGGCGGTCAGGACGAGCTGGTTTTTGACGGACAGAGTATGTTCCTGAATCCAAATGGTGTCATTGCAGCAAGGGCACGGGCCTTTGATCAGGATTTGCTTATTGCCGATATCCAAAGCGACAGCAGTTCAGGGTTAAAAGTTAAACAGGTTCCCATTGCTGGTCAAAAACAAAAATCTCAGCCGTTGGATTTGATCTCAGAGGTTTATGGGTCACTTGTGCTTGGGACAAGAGATTACCTGAGAAAAAACGGTTTTGATAAAGTTGTTATTGGCCTTAGCGGAGGGATCGATTCTTCGCTGGTAGCAGCCGTTGCCGTTGATGCCGTCGGCAGCGAAAACGTGGTAGGAGTTACAATGCCTTCGAGGTTCAATTCTCCGGATACCATCACAGACGCACAGGTATTGGCCGATAATCTTGGCATAGAATTTCACACCATCCCTATTGGCACAACCCTTGATGTATTTAATAATACTCTGAACGACATTAACGGCTGGGACGACAAATCAACAGCCTATGAAAATCTTCAGTCAAGAATACGAGGCACCATATTAATGTCACTGAGCAACCAGTTCGGCTACATTGTCCTCACCACCGGAAATAAAAGCGAAACCGCTGTCGGATATTCCACCCTCTACGGAGATACAGCCGGGGGGTTTGCCTTACTAAAAGACGTCCCCAAAACCCTTGTTTATAGATTATCCAAATATGTAAATATACTCAACGCGAAGGAAATAATACCGGATAGTGTAATAACTCGCATACCAAGTGCCGAGCTGAGAGACAACCAGAAAGATTCCGATTCTCTCCCCGATTACGACCTCCTTGATAGAATATTAAAGGGCTTTGTTGAACAAGACAAATCCGCGAAACAGCTTATCAACGAAGGCTTGCCAGCCGATGTTGTAAAGCGGATCATAAGAATGGTGGATATAAACGAATACAAGCGGCGTCAATCGCCTCCCGGCATCAAAATCAGCCCAAAGGCGTTTGGCAAGGACCGCAGAATGCCAATTACAAACCGTTACAGGCCTTTTTAAGCTTATCTATCTTTGCCTTTTGTATTTTCCCACGAGCCTCCCTTGCCCGAGCAGATGACCCTCCATAGCCGTGAGCAAATGCTTCTTATCTGCTATCGGCACAATATCTATCTGGCTGTCAAGTGCGTATATCTTGAAAAAATATCTGTGCACCCCGCTCGGTGGACAAGGTCCGCCGTAACCGGTACTGCCGAAATCTGTTATCCCTTGCCTTGTGCCGTCTTCAAGAGTTTCACCGTCAGCAAAACCTTCTTCGAGATGATCTACACCCGCCGGCAGGTTATAAAGAACCCAGTGTACAAATTCGCCCATCGGGGCATCAGGATCATCACAGATTATCGCGATAGTCCTGGTATTCTCCGGCAGATTATCCCACCGAAGAGGCGGCGAAACATCATCCCCGGCGCATGTATATTTTGAGGGTATCATCTCACCTTCACCAAAAGCACTGCTGGTAATTTTTATTTCCATCTTCTTCTCCCTTCGATTTGTCAAAGCGGCAATTGGTCAATGGCCAAAAATATCAGCGAAAGAACACAAATCACCCACATCGTCGCAATCGCATCAATACCCAAAAGCCTGTCGAGACCCTTGATCTTATTGTCCTTATCAACCATACCAGCATGGTGACAGCAGACAACAAGTGTATGCTCGTTATTAATGATCACTCCCAATTTGGTCTGGCCTATAAAAATAATAAAAAGCCCGGGTTCACGGCCCAGGCTCTGATTTCGCTTAGTAATTTTATCTAACAAGTCCACCCAATCAAGATTCCATTATCTCGTTTGTTTTAGACTTAATCAGCTCGTCGATTTTTTTTGTATATTCTTTTGTTATTTCGTCCATATTTTTCTTGCCGTCTTCCCGATCGTCTTCAGTGATAATGCTGTCCTTCTCTTCTTTGTCGAACATTTTATTGGCATCCCTTCTAATATTTCTCACGCTGACTTTGGCCTGTTCTCCGGCTTGTTTAGCCTGGTTAGCGATCTGAACGCGACGTTCCTGACTTAAAGCAGGAATACTCAATCGTATCATTTTACCGTCAATAACAGGAGATATCGAAAGCTCACTATTTTTAATAGCCTTTTCAATTTCCTTAAGTGACGATGGGTCATAAGGTTTTATCATTATCGTATCAGGCTGCGGAACTGCCAACGCTGCCATCTGCTTAATCGGTGTCATACTGCCATAAAAATCAGCCTTGATATTTTCTACAAGACCAGTTGTTGCTCTGCCGGTCCTCAGCGACTTCAGCTCGTCATGGAATATCTCAATTCTCTTTTTTATCTTCGATTCATGTGATTGTATGATGTCCTTAACAGGCATAGTATAAACTCCGTATCAGTTTATTAAAGTACCGACTTTTTCTCCGCATATCGCCTTAGTTATATTGCCTTCTTTGAAGATATTCAAGACAATAATCGGGATATTATTTTCTCTGCACAAGCTCACTGCCGATTGATCCATAACCCTGAGATTTCTTTGCATAACCTCGTCATAACTGAGATGATCAAAAAATTCTGCATCAGGATTAGTCATCGGGTCAGCTGAATAGACTCCATCGACTTTTGTCGCCTTGATTACCAGATCCGCATCCAGCTCCGATGCTCTCAGGGCTACACAGGTGTCCGTAGTAAAAAACGGATTACCCGTTCCGCCTGCAAGTATTACAACCCTGGATTTTTCAAAATGCCTTATTGCGCGGCGTCTAATGAATTTTTCACAGATTGCCGAAACTTCTATTGCACTCATTACTCTCGTCGGCTGACCCAATTTTTCAAGAACTTCCTGAATCGCGCAGGCATTGATTATCGTTGCAAGCATACCCATGTAATCTGCGGTGTTCCTCGGTATGTCGCTATTAGCCGAAAATGCTTTCCCACGAAGAATATTACCCGCCCCGACAACAACCCCAACATCGGCTCCTAATCGAGCTATACTGAGTATTCGCTCTGCGATGCTGTTTAACTGGTCGCCATCGATTCCGAACTCACCCGGCTTACAAAATGTCTCTCCAGAGATTTTCAGAAGTACTCTTTTGTACTTGCTTTTATTCATATTTTTCCCCAACAATCCTTTGTACTTTACCGAGAAAAATAAAAAAAGCGTCGGTTAACTTCCGACGCTTATCCTGATAAAATCAGTTATTTTGGCTGTTCCGCCAGCCGACTTAGCGGCTTGCGCAACCACTTGTTCGACTGTCATACTGTCGTCTTTTACAAAGGGCTGATTCAAAAGGCAGTTTTCAGCAAAAAATTTATTTAACTTCCCGTCAACTATTTTTTCTATGATGTTCTCAGGCTTACCTTTTACCTGATCTGCATAAATTGCTCTTTCTTTCTCTATCGTCTTAGGATCAATACTATCCTTATTCAATGCCAGTGGCATCGTAGCGGTAATATGCATAGCCACATCATTGGCTATACCTACCACTTGCTCTGACCCGGCAACACTATCGTCACTGGTTTCAACTTTAACCATCGCACCGACTTTTTTATTGAAATGGACATAGATCGAGATCAAACCGCTGCCGTTAAGGCTGAATCTGGCAAAATCGCCAATTTCCGTTTTCTCACCGGTTTTGCTTACAAGATCGGTAATTATCTCGCTGAACTTCTTGCCGTCAACCTCTGTTTCAAGCAAATTCTCTACACCCTTATCACTACTGCAAACTTCCGCATACTTCAGCAGCGTATCCGCAACTTCTACAAAATCATCATTTTTTGCAACAAAATCTGTCTCGCAGCACAAAGAAACAAGAGTCGCCGATTTGCCGTCTTCAGCAATTCTACCGACAACAAGTCCCTCTGATGTTTCTCTTGCAGATCGCTTTTCGAGTGTAGCCAAACCTTTTTTTCGGAGTATCCCCATTGCCTTTTCAACGTCGCCATTGGCTTCCGCAAGAGCTTTTTTGCAATCCATCATTCCCTGGCTGCTCATTTTTCTAAGTTTCATTACAGCCGATGCTGAAATATCCGCCATCCTTTAAACTCCTTAAATACATTTTAAGACATAGCCATCGCAGGGTAAAAAAACTGCTCAGCCGTCGGTTTACATAAATTATTGATTTGATTCTTCTTTCGGAATTTCTTCCTGGGCAGTCTCCTGCTGAGGCTCTTCAACCGGTGCTGCCGGCGATGGAGTCTCAACCTTAGGCTCTTCAGCAGGTGCCTCAGCCTTTGGTTCTTGAACAGGGGCCTCAACCTTTGGTTCTTGAACAGGGGCCGCTGTAACTGCTGCTGCCTGCTCAGTTTCATCTGCTCTTGCAGTTACTGTTCGGCTGGATTTAGCTCTCTTGGGTTTTTCATCCGTTCTTTCTTTGGTTATCGACATTGTCTTGCCGACGGAAACTGCATCTGCAAGCTGATCGAGAATAATGTCAACTGCACGAATAGAGTCGTCATTTGCCGGAATCGCTACATCAACTGAATCCGGGTCAGAATTTGTGTCGATCAAACCTATCGTAGCGATACCCAACTTTTTGGCCTCAGCCAAAGCGATATGTTCTTTTCGTACATCGACAACCACAACCACTCCCGGCAGTTTCGACATTTTTCGTACGCCGTCGAGGTTTGTCTTGATTTTGTTCATTTCTCTTTTTAATCTGGAGGCCTGTTTCTTGCTCTCGCTGTCGAGAGTACCGCTTTCCTGCATGGCTTCAAGCTCTTCGAGTCTTTGAAGGCGTGAGCGAATAGTTCTGAAATTAGTAAGCATTCCGCCCAGCCAGCGCTCTGAAATATGATGCATTCCGCATTTGTCTGCGGCCTTTTCAACCGCTTTTTGTGCCTGACGTTTAGTACCCACAAACACAACGTCCTTGCCGGAAGATACGATATCGACAAGAAGCTTCTTCGCAATCAGCATACCCTTAAAGGTTTGCCTGACGTCGATAATATGAATTTTGCCGCGTTTACTGAATATATACGGGGCCATTTTCGGGTTCCACCTGCTTGAGCTATGCCCAAAATGAACTCCGGCATTAATTAACTTACGAGCCAATTCGTTAGCCACAAAAAAACCTCCAAACAATCTTAATTAAATTAAATATTTCTTTCCTCAAACACAGTTAAACAGGAAAAAATAATATATAACTGCATATTTGTCAAGGCTTTTCGCAAAACCATACCGTGTTTTTTTACTTTTATAAAAGTTTGTTCTCAGAGCCGCAAATTTTGTACTGTTGCAGATACACCGATAATTATTTCTCAGGTGCTTTTTTCCCGTCCTGGGGTTCGTTTTTAAGGTAAAGAGTCTGGGTCGGAAATGCGAATTCGATACCTTCAGCTGCGAATCTTTTCATCATCTCAAGATTTACCCTCTCATTAACCTCATTAAAAAGCCACCAGTCGGTTGGTTTCACCCAATAAGACATGTAAATATTAAGCGAACAGTCATTAAATTCATTAAAATAAACTCTCGGCAGGTAATCCTTATTCGTGTTGACTTCCGAAATATCTTTCAATGTATCCTTGATGATCTCAACGGCTTTTTGTGCTCCCAATGGCCCTGCATCATAAGTTATTGTTATATTGGAAGTTCTGCGTATAAATGGGCGTTTGCTGACATTATCTACCATTGAATTTGCAACCTGGCTGTTCGGGACGGTAATAAGATGCCCTTCGAGAGTTCGTATTTTCGTACTCCGAAAGCCTACCTCTTCAACCTGGCCGTAACAATCGCCTATTTTCACGAGGTCATCGATTTGAAAAGGCCGATCCGCAAAAATAGTTATAGAACCGAAGAAATTCGCAACCGTATCCTTTGCCGCTAATGCTATTGCAATACCGCCCACGCCCGCACTTAGCAGGATAGCCTTGATTTTAAGCTCCAATATCCCGTCGGCTATCCACAAAACAGCGATAATAGCTATCGTAGCCCGAAGCGACTTCCTCACTACGGGAACAAGCATATCGTCGAGTTTCGTTTCGGTCCTGCTGGTGAGCTTGCACATGTAGAAGTCAACTATATCCACAAGTTTATAAGCCGCCCAGCTGAACGCAAAAGCTATCAAGGCCAAGCTTATTTTATTCCAGTAATCAGATATAGCAGGATTCAACCCATCAGAGACCATTACGATTGTCTGGTCCACAAGCGTCGTTTTCGCAAAAACAACGAATCCTCTGGAAATATTCAATCCAATACCCAAAAATGCCATAGTAACCGGCTTTGATATCGATCTTAAAAAAATTGGGATTATACTTTTAGCATCCTTCTGTTCTCTTCTTACAGCCGCGTTTACAATTGCAAATTGCACAATTTTACCTGCTGCCATTGATATCAGGATAACAAGAAGGATTACCCCGAAACGCCAAAGCTCGTTGCCTTTAATTAATTCATAATCATATATCGCCGCCAACGAGGATAGAATGTTTGCCATTGCTCCACCGACCATAAAATAGCTCCTGTACTCAAATAAAAATGAAACTTATCTTCATAAATTAACATTCAAAAGGTTTTGCTTTACTCAAAGATATCTTTATGAGAAGATACCAGAGTACTTTAATTTTAGATTTAAGGGGAAATGACATGAAAAATCAAACAATATTTTTAGCTTTCGTATCCATTATTGTTTTTTGTGGATTTACACAGGCTCAGCCGCCGCAATCCTCCCCGGGGCTTGCCCTGACCGTTTACAATGACAATTTTGCTGTCGTCCGTGACAATCGCAAGATCGATTTCAAAAAGGGGATTAATACAATAGTGTTCGGCACCAAAATTGCTCTTTGATAAATTCATATAGTGTTCGGTGTTCTTTTGTTGATTGTGTGGTGATTCTGTGCTGCTGGTAAGTTATTATTGCGCAGCATAAAGCCTGGCATCAGTTTGTTGTA
>JADHXY010000133.1 GCA_016782755.1 Phycisphaerae bacterium
GAAAGCCTTACAATATTTTTATATTTTTTCATAAAAACTCCTTGCGCAAGAAAAGGCCCCCGCCTATAATTGAAAATAAGCAGAGGCCTTACGGTTAATGTTTGCTTTTTGCGGTATGCTGGTTGCGTCAGCAGATCGCCCCGTCAATTTTTGTTGGGGTTATTGTCACCCGTTCATTTTCAGCAAGATGATAGTCACGTGACACCGGTTGACGATTGACCCTGATAAGATAATCGGCTGCATTTTCATTTGGCATCTTTTCTTTGAAAAGTTTGTCAATTGTTGTGCCTTCTTCAACGTTGATGAAATCTGCAAACCCGCCGCCCTGATTGTTTATGTAAAGTATTCTCATTGTAATTTTCCTTTCGATAAAAGTCGTTAACATTTTGATTTGTTTTAATACATTTGTTTTTGCAATCCGTCAGTAATAGGATTGAGGCGGACTGCGCGCGTAGAATCTTCTCTTTCGCATAATGTTTCCTTTCGATTGATTAAAAAAATTGATTTGGTGGGTAGGCACAAATGGCTGGAGGTTGCCAGATGGGCGAGACAGGCCTGAATTTTTGGCAAATTTAAGCCGTAAAAGTACTTAAAGCAAAAAATTTAGCAAAACTCGTCCGATAATCGCTTGACAATTCTATGCTGTTAGCGTATACTTTCGGTTGTAGAATTGTGCACGGGATACAGAGCATTTTGTTTCCTGTCGTGCTTTCTACAAAAGAAGAGGAGTGGTGAGAGAGCTTGTTGGATTTCCCGCCAGGTTTTCCCCACTAAGAAATGTTTTTCGAACACGAAGCGTGATGAGCTTAAAAAAGTTCTAAACGCAATGCGGTTGTGGTATGCGCATAGAGCGTAAAACGTTAACAATTTTTTAGGAGAAGTGAGATGAAAAGAGAATTTGTTTTGATTTTGGCAATGGTGATGATGTCGGCGTATGGCATCGGCGAAGCTAACGCTACTTTGTTACAGAACATGGATTTTGAGACAGACCTTACCGGTTGGTCAATTGGTGTGGTGGATCCGCTTGGTACTTGGGATGTACAGTGGAGCGATGAATACGGCGGTTCAGCTAAAATGTATATAACCGGAGCCCCTGCTCAGACAAACGTTTCTCAAGCAACACAGATCGCGATGGAGTCAGGAGACAAAATTACAGTCAATGTATTCCACACAGATATGGGGAACTTCAGCGGTTGGGCCTTGATAATTGAGGAGCCTGGGGATTGGCAAGTATTGTACGGCACATGCGGGGCCGAAGGATACGATTCCGTAACTTGGACAGCTGATCGAGTCTATGATGCTGGTACGTTAATCGGCGTAAGTTGTTCGGTGTGGCCTGGAACATCGACGACATGGGTTGAAAGTCTCACGTATACACCAGTTCCCGAACCAGCCACGATGTTATTTCTTGGGTTGGGCGGGTTGGTTTTGAGAAAAAGACGCAAAGTATAAACTATCAAAAGTAAAGTAAGGGCTGTGATCAGCGACAATCATTCTTACCTTCCGGCGACAATTAAAATTTCCGGATAAATCGAAGTTAGAATAGACTATCTGAAACTTATTAAGTCAGGAGATTTCAGATGGTCACAGATCGACAGGTAAGGAGATTGTTCAAAATGAAAAACAAGGTCAAATACCTCTATCAGCTCGCAGACAAGGCTGGTATGAGTACTAAAACCGCTCGCAAGTATTTAAAATCGGGAGTGTCGCCCAGCCAATGCCAAGCCATCCACGACTGGCCCACCCATCCGGATGCCTTTGCAGGAGATTGGCCATGGGTTGAAGAATTTCTCAAAAACAACTCCGGCATTGAATCCAAATCACTTTTTGAGGCTCTGCAGCGTGAATATCCCGGTAAATACCAGGATGGTGAATTAAGAACCTTCCAGAGACGGGTAAAACAATGGAAAGCCTTGTCCGGTCCGGGTCAGGAAGTGTTTTTTTCACAAATCTATAAACCCGGCCAATGGTGTGAATCAGACTTTACCAGGATGAATAAGCTGGGTATCACCATTTGCAGCATACCTTTTATTCACATGCTGTATCATTTCGTATTGTGTTTGTCGAACTGGGAAACCGTCACGGTATGTTTTTCAGAAAGCTATGAAAGTTTAAGTTCCGGCCTTCAAAATGCCCTTTGGAAGTTAGGCGGTATACCACGCTATCACAAGACTGATAATTTAACCAGTGCGGTCAACAAGGTAGGCAATCCTGAGGAATTCACAGCTAATTATCGGGGTCTTGCAAGTCATTATGGTTTCCAAAGCTGTAAAATCCAGCCTCACTGTCCGAATGAAAACGGCGATATAGAGCAGCGTCATCACAGGTTGAAGAGAGCTGTTGAGCAGGCGTTAATTCTTAGAGGAAGCAGAGATTTTAACAGCAGGGAAGATTATGAAATGTTTCTTGAAAAACTTCTCGACCAACTCAATACTGGCCGCACAAAACTCCTGGCCGAAGAGTTAATGGTTCTGTGGCAATTGCCAGCCCGCAGGCATGAAGATTTCACCAGGGATAAATGCAGGGTAAGTCGTGGCTGCACGATTCGAGTTCTTAAGAACAGCTATTCTGTGCACAGCAGGATTAGGGGAGAAAATGTTGATGTTCGAATATATGCCGAGCATATCGAAGTCTGGTATGCCCAAAGAATAATTGAAGTATTGCCCAGATTACACGGTGAAAACGGTCATTACATTAATTACCGCCACGTTATAGATACCCTTGTCCGCAAACCAGGGGCGTTTGAGAACTATTGCTATAAAGATGATATGTTTCCCACAAGTCAGTTCAGGATCGTATACGATATCCTGCGTGATCAACATGGGATGAAGAAGGGTAATAAGCAGTATCTGAAAATTCTTGAATTAGCTGCCAACGAGAACCAGACTTCTGTCAATGAGGCTTTGCGGTTCCTGATCAACAAAGCAGACGCCATCGATTTTGATATGGTAAAACAAATAGTCAAATCCGAACAACAACCGCCGGATGTTACTGACGTTTGTATTGGCGATATTGATATTAACAGTTATGACTGTTTGCTTGAATCTGCGGAGGCGCTACTGGTATGAGTAAAAATGATCTGAATAATCAGCTTGGAAACCTTCTCAAAGAACTTCATCTGCCGATGTTCCGTGAATATTACGCCGAGTTCGCTCAAAAGGCTATCGCCGAAGATATGGGTTATTCACAATATCTATTGGAATTGGCTCAGCGTGAGTGTGAGGTTCGCAGAGCCAATAAAATCTTAAGGCTGGTAAAAGCATCAAAGCTTCCTATGGAAAAGACCATAGCCAATTTTGAACTCAAACGTATGCCGTTGAAGATACGTCAGCAGGTCAAAATTCTTTTGGAAGGTTCATTTGTTGACAGAAGAGAGAATATTCTTGCGTTTGGCAAACCTGGCAGCGGTAAGACGCATCTGCTGTGTGCAATATGTCATGAACTGGCTCGACAGGGAAGGCGGGTGTACTTTGTCACCTGTGATTTGATGGTGCAGGAGTTATTACGAGCCAAGCAGGAGTTGAAATTGGACAAATTGCTTAAGAAGCTCTCGCAGTATGAGACGTTAATGATTGATGACTTCGGCTATGTCAAACAAAACCGAGAGGAGATGGAAGTGTTGTTTACCTTGTTAGCTCATCGTTATGAACGTGGCAGTGTATTGATTACCAGCAATCTGCCGTTCAGCAAATGGGAACAGATATTTAAAGACCCCATGACCACTGCGGCGGCGATAGATCGACTGGTTCATCACAGTGTAATCCTTGAACTGAATGTTCCCAGCTATCGAGCAGAAGAAGCTTTGAGGCGAAAAACTAAAGACATGTGATGTCCGAAATTTTGCCCCCATGGGGGCATCCCCTCAGGAACTACTTGTTATGGAGTAACTGTTATAATGAAAGGGAAGAAATAACTGTCGTTGAAGGGAATTTATAATTGACGCCAGACAGGGCTGAAAGTTTTAGGCTTGCAGCCCTTTTTCTTTAATCTTTTTGTACCCAGCCAAGGTCTCTTAGCAGTTCATCCAGGATTTTTATCTCATGGGCAAACTGTCTTGACTGTTCGCCGCCAACATCGATGCTGGTAAGCACATCACCCAGCCGGTCAATGATTTCATCCCTACTAACCAAAGTCATGTTGAACGGCTGATACTCATGTTCCGGTACTTCGATTGATTCACCTTTGACGTTCTCGAACTGGACATCGTCACCGGCGATAAACTCCTGGTGGGTACATCCGAACTTGTCTGTGCCATCGTTGCGAAACTTTTGAACAACAAAACCGGTTGTCACCTTGTTGAATTCCAACAAATCAGATAGATCAAGCTTCGTCTGTTTACCTTCACTATCCAAAACCATAAGGATCGGATCAAAGGCATTTTTAGCCCGCATCATCTGCCATGCTTGCTCGGCTGCCTTTTGCTCATTGGAAGCATTTACATCAATTGCATACACAACACGAAACAGAGGTTCAGCGCCGCTGTCTTTGGGTGGAGGGCTTATTTTGTAATCTTTGCTGCTCATTTTTGTCCCTCCTTTTTGAACATATCCGGTGCAATCTCTTCGAGTGTTTTGGGTTTGAAGTGAAGGTCACGCTCAATAGGTAGTCCCATCGGCCCTCTTACTTCTTCGAGTTCGCTTAAGAGGAAATACCCGAATTCCCGTTCATGGCCGAAAACCAGGCCGAAGAATCTAAAGTCCACTTCATTTTGAGATTCGTCAAGAACAGGTTCCCCTTCCGTGGCCAGCCAAGTCCAATTTGAGCTCGGAGTAAAGTACTTCGTGTAAACAACAGCTTTTCCGCCTTTACTATCCTGGGCATATAATGCTGGCAACTTTTCACGAAGCTCTTTGGGCAAAAGTTTCATGCCACGGATTTTGTCATTGGTGATAACTTTCTTGGCACGCTCAACCGCTACTGTATTGCCGACAGCTATAGCTCTGGTTTCAGGCACCCCTAACTCAGATGCAATACCGCAAAGAAAACCTGCCATATTTTCCGCTTGTTCTTTTCGGCTGATCGGATCAGACTCACAAGCTGGGATTGGTTGGGTAAGCAATTCT
>JADHXY010000134.1 GCA_016782755.1 Phycisphaerae bacterium
AACGGCTCAAAATAGAGTCTGTCACTGGTATCGTAATCGGTCGATACGGTTTCAGGGTTGCAGTTTACCATGATGGATTCATATCCAAGATCACGAATCGTAAAAGCTGCATGAACACAACAGTAATCAAATTCGATACCCTGCCCTATCCTGTTAGGCCCGCCGCCTAATACCATGATCTTTTTATTGGTCGTAGTTTTCACTTTATCAGGAGCATTGTACGTCGAATAATAATAAGCCGCATCCTCAACACCGCTAACAGGGACCGGCTCCCAACATTCGCCCATACCCAGTTTCAAACGCTGATCCCGAATCTCATCTTCGCTTGTTTCAAGA
Source organism: Phycisphaerae bacterium (assembly GCA_016782755.1). Taxonomy (GTDB): domain Bacteria; phylum Planctomycetota; class Phycisphaerae; order Sedimentisphaerales; family Anaerobacaceae; genus BS750m-G65. The sequence goes on from JADHXY010000134.1 coordinate 337, forward strand.
ATCACAGAAAGATACTTATCCGAGAAACCATCCTTCTTAGCCTGCATCAACAATTCATCCGAAAGTTTTTTGCCTTTGTGTTCAAGCAGCTTCTCTTCAAGATCAACAAGTTCTTTCATCTGTTCGATGAACCATTTCTTTATATAAGTCCGCTCATGAAGAGTATCAACATCCACACCCTTCCTAAGGGCCTCATACATCAAAAACTGCCGCTGGCTCGATGGTTCATTAATTCTCGCCAAAAGCTCGTCCTTAGAAAGTTTGTTATAATCCTTTGCAAAACCCAAACCGTATCTGCCAGTCTCAAGTGAGCGTATCGCTTTTTGAAATGCCTCCTTGTAAGTCTTCCCGATACTCATTGCCTCGCCAACCGCACGCATTTGAGTGCCAAGCTTGTCCTCAACTCCCTTAAATTTCTCAAAAGCCCAGCGGGCAAATTTCACAACAACATACTCACCCCACGGCTCATATTTATCAAGCGTACCGCATCGCCAATAGGGAATTTCATCCAGAGTCAGCCCAGCCGCCAACATCGAAGATATCAACGCTATAGGAAAGCCCGTAGCCTTAGAAGCCAAAGCCGACGACCTCGATGTACGCGGATTAATTTCGATCACTACCACCTTGCCGCTTTTCGGGTCATGTGCAAACTGAACATTCGTCCCGCCGATAACACCAATAGCCTCAACTATAGCATAGGAATATTCTTGGAGCTTTTTCTGCAATTCCTTAGATATAGTCAGCATCGGTGCCGTACAGAAAGAATCGCCGGTATGAACACCCATAGGATCCACGTTCTCAATAAAACATACTGTGATCTTCTGTCCCTTAGCGTCACGAACAACTTCCAACTCCAACTCTTCCCACCCAAGCACAGATTCCTCAACAAGTATCTGGTGAACCATACTCGCTGCAAGCCCCCTCGCTGCTATTGTCCTGAACTCCTCGATATTATAAGCAAACCCTCCACCAGTGCCGCCCATCGTATAAGCCGGCCTGATAACAACTGGGAAACCCATCTCTTCAACTATTTTCTCTGCCCCCTCAAGAGTATTAGTAGCCTCACTTTTAGCCGTCTCGATACCAAGCGAATCCATCGTCTTCTTAAATTCTATCCTGTCTTCGCCTCTTTCGATCGCATCCAACTGAACACCAATAACCTCTACGTCATACTTGTCCAATACTCCCGCTTTAGCAAGTTCACTCGAAAGGTTAAGAGCACTTTGTCCGCCTAAATTCGGCAAAAGAGCATCCGGACGTTCCTTTTCGATGATCCTGGTAAGACTCGCAACATTAAGAGGTTCGATATAGGTAGCATCTGCCATCCCCGGATCGGTCATTATCGTAGCCGGATTTGAATTCACTAATAAAATCTTGTAACCAAGATTTCGTAAAGCCTTGCAGGCCTGTGTGCCCGAATAGTCAAACTCACAAGCCTGCCCGATTATGATCGGACCGGAACCAATTATCATTATTTTTTCGATATCGTTTCGTTTTGGCACGGGGCTACCTCCTGATTTAGTTAATTTTACATTCCGTTATTTTTATGGGGCTAAAATCTGGGTGATTAGACAAAATCCCCAGTGCTTTGTCAAATAATAATAGCTAATTATTTAGATTAGCAAATCGAAATTGGTAAATAAGAAGTGTTTCTTGCCGAAAACTATACTAAATGACAGGCTCAGCATAGCTTCCGGGCATATATTCGAGTATATAATCCGAACGAAAGCCACTCGGATTCGTTTCAATTCCGCTGCGATTGAACATGAGCGTACTCTGTCCCGCCATATACATCGGATCTTGCGAATAATTTATCAGAGTACCGTTAACCGTTCCGCCGGCCTGACCGCTAAAAGATATACCACTGGCAGCAATGGCTCCATGCATTTGGTTTTCCTGACCGCTAAAATCAAGACTAAAACCAGGTGCCATAATAAAAGTACCCGTATTCTGCTTAATATCATCAAATTCAGATCCCTCAAGAACACCAACGTCATTGCATATTACCTGTCCTGAAAATGAAATATTAGAACTCGAACTTTCGTCGTCTATATCGCCATCACCAACTACAATCGCATTCACCACCGACTGACCCGCAAAATGAACTGTATTAGGTGTTTCGATAAAAAGAACGCCATTAATAGTAACATTACTCGCAAAGGTGGGATTCGTCCCCGCTGCTATCACCACATTATTCAAAACTGAATAATTATCCCAGTCGCTCGTGCTGTCTATAACCTCACCAGTCGCAAACTGCCTGAAAAAATCCGGATCCGGCACAGGAAAATCCGTATATCCGACACCGATATGCACCATATCAGAAGCATCCTCGCCAGTAGCACCTCCCACAGAAGACTGCGTACCAACCGAATATGTTGCATAAGGATTAGCAATGCTCACTTCTCCAGCCACACTGGCTTTGTTAGTAATAGAAAAAGAATCAGAATCCACACTATCACCCAATATATAAACACTCGCCTCAATCGCAAGATTAACACCCTCAATCTCAGCCTGGCCGCTCATTTGCAGCGGCCCTACCGTTGCAACGCCATAATCGAAAACACGGTTGCCTATGGGAGCTATTACAAAATTCACCTCTACATTTTTACTAAACTCTCCACAACACCCTTCGATCGACAAACAAACCGTCTCAGAATCCACCTCGCTCAGGACGGCTGTAAAGTTCTGGTTTTGCTGTGAATTTAAGGTTACATCAGTGAATGTTATTATCTTATTCACCGAATCGTAGCTGAAATTCATATTGTAAGCCGCACTCGAATTGATTTGATCTTCAATATTACTCGCTATAGCAGCAAAACGCTCTGTCTCATCAACCGCCCCCGAAAAGCCCACATTATTCAAATAATAACGCAATATCTCAAATCCGCTATGGGCCGAATCAAGCGCAGAAGACGCTTTTTTCTGATTATTCGATATCTGAAGACTCGTTCCGGAAAGAGAGGTTATAGAGACCGCCAGAGCCGAAAAAACAAGGATAAATATCAGCGAAATGACAAATACCGAGCCTTTTCTGGCTTTATTGAAAACTACTTTTTGAGAAAAACACATTTTTACCACCGTATCAGCAGATTTCTCCGTAGCCATAAGCGGACTATCTGCTAACTAAAGCATAAGTAATATCCGAAAAAACGCAAAACTATCGCCGCACAAATTAATCCATGTTTTTTTTGTGGAAATTTATATTTTGAATACCAGCCGCAAATATGCTATAAAAAAAACAAGCAGAAATGATATCATTTTTTTGAAAAGGAGTGCAATTTATGGATATCAAAGGATCAAGGACCGAAAAAAATCTTCTCACCGCATTTGCCGGAGAATCTCAAGCCAGAAATCGCTATACTTATTTTTCCTCAAAGGCAAAAAAAGAAGGATATGTGCAGATTTCTGCTATCTTCGATGAAACCGCCAACCAGGAAAAAGAACACGCAAAACGCCTTTTCAAATTCCTCCAGGGCGGAGAAGTCGAAATTCAGGCAAGCTTCCCCGCTGGCATAATCGGCGACACTGTCGATAACCTAAAAAATGCAGCCGCCGGCGAAGACTATGAAACTACTCAAATGTACCCCGAATTCGCACAAATCGCCGACGAAGAAGGATTTGCCGAAATCGCGGAAGTCTTTAGAAAAATCGCCGTCGCCGAAGCTCGCCACAGAGACAGATACCTTGCCTTAATGAATAATATCAAAGAAGGAAAAGTATTCAAACGCGAAAACAAAACTCGCTGGATATGCAGAAACTGCGGATACGTGCATGAAAGCAATAGTGCCCCCCAACTCTGCCCCGCATGCGCACATCCACAGGCTCATTTTGAAATAGAAGCGATTAATTACTAACCTTAATTACAGGGGGTCTGAAATGGAAAAGGAAAATAAATACGTCACTTTAGAGGGAAAACGCTTTTCTCTAATCGGAAACCTGCCCGAAATCGGCAGTAAATTACCTGATTTTAAACTTCTAAAAAATGACCTGACACCTTTTAGTTTATCTGACATAAGCCAAAAGGTCTGCATAATTACAGCCGTCCCTTCTCTCGACACCAGTGTCTGCGACAAGATGACAAGAAATTTCAATCAGCAAGCCGCCAATTTAGACGAAAACATTTTGGTCCTTGCCGTAAGCATGGATCTGCCTTTTGCCCAGAAAAGATGGTGCGCTGCAGCTGGCATCGAAAATGTCATTACCCTTTCCGACCACCTCAATGCAAACTTTGGAAAAGCTCTCGGAATACTCATCGAAGAATTAAGACTACTTGCAAGAACTGTATTCATCATCGACAAAAATTCTATCGTCCGCTACGTCCAGCTTGTGGAGGAGATTTCCGATCAGCCGGACTACGAAGCAGCAGTCGATGCAGCAAAAAAAATCCTGTCAGATTAAAAATATTCTCTGATAAAAAAATCAGGCTTTGCCTTATTCAAAGCTAAGGCCTAAAAAGTTAGAATCTAAAATATCTGGAAAAATAAATTTATTGAAAGGGGAAACTTATGACAGAGAAACTTGAAATCTACAAATGCAGCATATGCGGTAACATAGTCGAAATGGTTCACGCCGGTGCCGGAGAATTGGTTTGCTGTGGCCAGCCGATGGAAAAACTTGAAGAAAAAACTGCCGACCAAGCCAAAGAAAAACACGTACCCGTTATTGAAAAAATCGATGGCGGCTTCAAGGTCAAAATAGG
>JADHXY010000024.1 GCA_016782755.1 Phycisphaerae bacterium
TTGCCCATTTCGTATATCTTGTAAATATTATCAAATCTTATAAGATTCATATCTTTACCCGGGGCTACCCTTGCCGCTCTTTTCGGATTTTCTCTCTTTCTTCCGGAGACATTTGTTCGAATCGTTTTCTCATCTCTTCTCGTTTCTCAGGGTCAAGGTTTTCAAGACTTTGCTTTCGTTTCTTAGCCTTCGAAGCACCATCTGCTGATCTATCAGATTTCTCATTTGTATCCGTTGTTTTTATGTTGTTAAGACGTTCAGATATTTTCAAATTCAGTTTTTCAGCAGAAGAGTTGATTTCTGAATTATTACGATTCTCGGAATCTACAGCAGCATCCTTTAGCGGCGGGCTCAATAAAACCACATCTCCTTCATTCAGGCCATCGAGAATATGAATCATTTTGTTATTGTCGAGACCTGTGTTTACTTTTCTTGGCTCGTATGAATTGTCTGTCCATACATAAACCGTAGGCTCTGTCCCAATGCGTATAATTGCCTGAAGAGGAACATAAACAGCATCATTGTATTGTTGAATAATAATCTCAGCCTGACAGCCCATTCCGGTTCTCAGGGATTCATTATTTCCATCGATATAAATTTCCGAGTTGTAAACCTTTAGATCCGGGTTTATCCACATGCTTTGTGCGTCGGGTAAGGGGGCAATCTGTGCTACCGTGCCATAGAAAGTATTATCCGCCAACGCGTCAACCGTAATAATTGCCGGCAGTCCGACTTGGGTCTTTTCCAGATTGGACTCGTGAATTGTAATCTCTGCGTTGGATAGATTACCAACAGGTAGATATATAAGCTCTTGGCGTTCACGGACTTCTTGTCCTTCATCGAGAGGTTCTTCGCTGCCTCTCCAGCTGCTTTTGGCACTGGTAGCATAGATAGCCAGCCCGTCAGCAGGTGCATAGATTTTAGTCTTTTTGATTTGGTCTTCACTTTTTTGCAGCTTATCTTTTTGGCGATTATATTCGGCCTCTTTCGCTTTCAAATCGGCTTGGGCCTGTATTACCTCGGCTCTGGCTTTTCGCCCGGTACGCTCCAATGCCATTTCGGCCTGAGAAACATCGCTTTTTAACTGGGCTAAATCCCTATTGTAAGTATATTCGGTCAGAAGTTCCTTGCTTTTTTGAGCCAGCTGTACATCTAAAGCCTTTTTGTTTTCTGCAAGTTGATCTTTCTGAAGTTCCGTTTCAGAAATGTACTTATCTTCAAAAAGCCGCTTTGACCATTTAAGCGTCTCCTCGGCCTGCACTAATTCTTCCTTAGCAAGTGTAATTTCGGCATCTGCCTTATCAAGTTGGTATGGAAATTCACCCTTAATATATTTTTCAAGATCCTGTTTTGCAAATTCATACTTCAGGGTCGCCAGATCAACATCACTCTTGGCCTGATTTTCGACAACTGCAAAATTCTCATTTGCACCAATATATGAAGCCTCAGCATTTTGTACCCTGATTTCCTGGTCAATTTTCTCATCCTCTAAAGAGCTTCCATCCAATTCTACAAGCAAATCCCCTTTTTTAACCCGTGTGCCTTCGGGAATTAGAGATATTATAGAAGTCCTGCCCTCAAGTTCATTTTTAATTATTATCTGTTCCCTGGCTTTGATAGTGCCGGATTCAACAAAACTTATGGTCAAAGGACCTCGTTTGACTTGATAAGTTGGAACATTGGTCGATTCGCCGCTTTTACCCTTCAAGATTTGCCCTGAAACAAAAATAATTACCAGAACGACAATTAAACACGCAATCAATATGTATATTTTATTTTTTGACATTTTCTTTTTCTCCGGGCAAATACTCCTGCCACAAACCATTCTCGTTTATTTCTAATACACCCATGTCGCGCTGCAATTCCAGTTCAGCCACCCGGTAACTTATTATAGCGGCTGTCAGTGAATTTTGTGCAGACAAAAGTGATTCCTGTGCTTCGAGAACATCACGTATAGCGGCCCTTCCCGCCTCTAAAAACAGATTTGTGCTTTTTACTCGTTTTTCAGCAAGCTTCACACTGCGCGCCTGGATTAACAGGCTCTCACGCGATTCAAGCAAGTCTCGCAGCTTATCTCTAATACTTATCTTGATATCATCTTCAAGGCTTTGAAAATCACGAACATTACGCTCAAATGTAATAAAACCTTTTCTATATGCATTGCGCTCAGCCGTCCTCTCAATGGGTAAATCCAAACTGAGAAGTGCAGAATATATTCCCTTATCAGTTCTGAGCTTTATATCATCTGAGCTCGCACTGCTTATTGATCTACTGCCGCCAAAACCCGCACGCCCAAGCAAGGTCAACTCCGCCCGTAAGGAATCAGCTAAAACAACAATAGCCCTTTGAGCATCATAAATCTTCCCCTCAGCAATCTTTAAATCAAAACGATTTTCAAAGGCCAGAGCTAATGCTGTTTTCTCAGCTATCTCAAGGGGGCCAACATTTTTCATGTCAGGCTGTTCTAAAACAATTTGAGCATCAACATTTACAGATGATACCTGAGCTTCTGATTTTTCCTCTCTCTCGCTTTTTTCAGTGAATTCATCTGAATATACTGCTAAGCGTTCCAGTTCCAAACGGTCTAATTCAATTCGGGCATCAGGAGGTAGCTGTAATAATTTTTTAAAAGAATCCAGACGCCGTTTATAAGTCTCCACGGCATTTATCCACCTGTTTCGAGCCCTTAATTCGTCCTGAACTGCCTGGTCAACCTGTACCTCTGGCAATCTTCCCGCATCCGAAAGACGTCGCGCGCGGCCGGCCGAAAGAATCAATCCTCGATAATTCTCTTCGTTATTTTTAACTTCATCTAACTGTCTCAATACACTTAGATATTCAGAACCTATACTAACCGCAAAAGTTCTTCTGAATCTTTCAAATTGGTAAATAGCATAAACAACATTCCGTTCTGCCTGAGTTAACGGTTCAGTAACTATATGCCTTCCGCTGCCGCGTAATAATGGAACCGAGATTGTTGCATCACCCGAAACCCCGTAAGCTGAGGCATTGTTAAGCGTAAGCAGGTTGGCAAGACTTACCGCCAAATCCGCACTCACCTCAATACCGGATTCCAGCTTTCTCGAAACATTCATTGAACCGCTTTGTTCAAGACCGCTCACCGTCCTTGAGCCGCTCATGTCCGTTTTGGCCAAACTCTCAACCTGAGAAGAAAAAATATTTCGGAATTCATTACGCTCAAGATCAAGATCCAACGCGGTCTTGAATATATCTTCTTTGCGAGTTTGATATTCAAAGCTATTGCGGGCTCCTACCTGCAATGCCTCCAGAAGTGTTAATTGGGGCAGATCATTTGCCTCTCCGAGCAGTAAAATCGGGTCAAGGATTGCTTCCGGGCTGGGGTAATCTTTCTCGGGCCAATGCTCGATTGGTTCTAACTGGTCCGCCCCTAAAGAAGATAAACCGGCATAAGGCAGGTTCTGCTCAATTAAAAGACGGCGGCGAAGAATGTCGCTCGAACGTTCAATACTGAATTGCTCCGTTCGACCAATTGCTTCCATCTTTTCCTGTACTATCTGGTTTCCTACTCTATCGGCTTGCTGCCGATATTCTGTCGAAGACTTGCATCCAGTTTGGGTAAATAACATCAAACACAATACTACAGCCAGCGCAACGAATCTGCCTTGCAAAGCCCTTGCAGCAAATGTTTTAAGAACAAAATTATTCAGCCATGTTTTCATAAGGTAAATTCTGTCAATAATTTAACTCAATCTCTGCCATTGCAACATCTTCCCTTGTTACGTCATTATGTGATGTATGTACTCCGTTCAAGAATATATCCACCAGTAATTTGCTGTTTTTCATGTTCCCCGGAACTTCCCGCAGGTCTCTTGATCGTGTTCTCAGCATACCAAGAAGAAGGGTCGCCATAACCTCAGCAGAAATATCAGATCGAACTACACCCTCGGCAATCCCTTGGCGAAATATATCCGCAACAGCATCGACAAGCATTTTGCGTTTTGCCAGCCAACGCTGTCGAATCTCACCTTTTCGCCAATATGCAAGGTTTGCCTCGGTTTGTGTTATTTGAAGAAGCTGCCTCCTGGCGGCAAAAAAACTGGTGATCTGCTTACATGCATTTAAGAGCTTTTTACCAAATAAAGTGTCGCATGGAACCGTTTGCTTCAATAATTCACAAAGTTCCTCAAAACCGGAAGTAGCCACCTGAAAAAACAAATCGTCCTTATCCGCAAAATAGTAGTAAATAGTGCCTTTACCAACTCCTGCTGCCTGAGCAATTTCGTCCAGCGTAATTTCATGGAATCTTCGATTCGTGGCTAACTTCTCAACCACACGCATAATCTGTTTTTGTTTGTCTTCATGAACCATCTTCGGGTTCCTGATTTACGGAAAAAGTTACTTCTTGGGACAGATAACCCTCCTCAGGGCAGAACTGACCAGTCAGTACTATTATAACGTATTGATAGCCGGGTTTATTGCAATTTTCTTGAGTATATGGCAAAAAATCGAAAAATTGCTTATTATTAGGCAAAAATAGCGTATTGGAGGAACCCAAATTTGGAAATTAAATTTTTTACAATCATTGATTCACCTCAAGGCAATTAATCCGGGTTTTTTTGTAAAAAGGCGGTTTTATAGGACATGGGTTCTGCAGCTGCTAAGCGGCAATGTGTTTGTTATGTGCGTTTTTATTACGTAAGATTTTTATAAATTATTCGAGATTTTTTCTTATTACTGCCCCCGAGGTAATGGTTTTTTGAAAATTTCCGTTTTGAATTGTCATTGATATCATAACGGCTTTGACATAAGTCTGGCCGTCGGCTGTGGCTGTGTTGAGGTCGAAAGACATGTCTGTTATGTTTTCGCATAGTAAATAGTTACTGTCAAAGAGGTCGTAATTGGTGACCAGATAAACGGCCTGGCTGGTGCTGTCGAATTTGTAGGTGATATCCCTGCCGTCAGCGGTCATAAAGGTGCATTGGTTCGAAGGGGTTGTAGTATCAACAGCGGAGGCACACCTGAGTTCGTTAGTTATTCGCATGATGGCTTGCCTGGCAGTATTCAGGGCAGAGCTTATGTCCCTGTTGTCATTATAGTTTACTATTGATGCGTTGAACGCAACGGCTACAGCCGCCAGCAGCACGGCACTTATGGCAAGGGCGACAAGTACTTCGACGAGACTGAAAGCTTTTGATTTTTTTTGTGTTTTCATTTGATTGTCCTCGAGAGTCAATATCTCGCTCTCAGCCAGCTTGTAGTTGCTAAGGTCTGGGATTTATGGTTTATTTCAACCGTAATGCGCAATATATTACTGCCTTTGTCACTTACAGTTTGCTGGAGATTTTGCTCGCTGACATTTTCGACTGTGATTTGCTGGCTGTAATCAGCGAGGTCCGAGATTTGGGATTTATTCATATCGATCGGTGGGCTGAAAGTTTTGGCATCGTAATCATCTACGTCGTCATAGCCGCTCAAAAGGCTTTCCTCTGCTCCAAATGTTGTGTCTCCGGTTTGGGGGTCCTGATAGTCGGCTAAAGTTATTAGCTGCCTTATCTGCTCGGTTAGGAACTCTGCGTTAGAGAGCTTTAAGCTTTCGCCGTTGATGTTTGTGTAACAGGTGCTGGCGCTGAGCAGAGATATTATAGCGAAGCCGACAAGAACGATTGAAATCAAAGCTTCGATCAGTGTGAATCCGTTTTTTTTCATTTTATTACCGCGTTAATTTGCTTGTGTTATTTTCCGGATACAAGACTGGACATTTTGAATATGGGCAGCATTATGCTCATGGCGATAAATCCTACCAGTACACCCATTAGCACTATCATTATGGGTTCTATCATTGAAGTTACAGCTTTAATAACATTTTTGAGTTGGTTTGCATAATACTCGCTTACCGCGGCAAGGACATCTCCGAGGCTTCCGGAATCCTCGCCGCTTCTTATCATCTGAACTACATCGGAGGGCATTAGTTCATAATTAGCAAGGCTTAAGGCAATTTTCTTCCCTTCGCGAACCTGCTGTTCAACACCTTTCCACATGTTTTTGAACAAGACGTTTCCTGATATCTGAGCTGTTATTGCCAAGGTATCGAGTATCGGAACTCCGGCGTGCGTTAATACTCCCATGGTGTGAAGGCCTCTGCTGATATAGAGACTTCGGCAAAGTGTTTTAATAAGCGGGAGCCTAAGCTTGGTCTTGTCCCACCAGAATCTGCCAGCATCGGTGTTGATGTAATACCAGAAACCGCTGATTGCAGCCGCCAAAGCGGGAATGATTAAGAACCAGTAACCCCTTAAAAACGCACTGCCGCCAAGAAGCATTTTTGTCGGAATAGGGAGCAGGTGCTCTTTGCCGGCAAAGATACCGGTGAATTTGGGCAGAACGAAGCAAAGCAAAAATATCGTAACAGATACAGCCATAGAAGCTATGATCATCGGGTATATCATTGCGCCTTTTATCTGCGAACGTGTCTGGGCTTCGTCGCTTAGATAACCGTTAAGCTTCTGCAGCATGTTACTTAGTGAGCCGGATATTTCGGCTGCGGCTACCATGTTAATGTAAATATTTGTGAAGACATCGGGATGTTTTGCCAATGCCTGTGAAAAGCTCTGACCGGACTCGATATTATCTTTGAGATCCATAATTACAGCCGCAAATTTTTCATTGGTTTGCTGTTCGCCGATAGACTCCAGGGCCTCCTGCAAGCTTATTCCGGCTTTTACCATGACGGATAACTGGTTAGTAAAATTAAGTATATCCTTGCTGCTGGGGCCCATCTGGACTTTGAAATTTACGATTTTCTTAAAAGTACTCTCAGTACCGTCAACTTTCGAATTCACTTTTTCTACGGCTAAAGCTTGATTTGTTTTTAAGACTGAATCTAACATAAAAATATACCTCTTAAATTTGTTAACCGGCTGAAACGGCTGCTGCTTCTGCGTGTGCGGGTAGTTTTTTGTCCATTTTGCCGGGGTTGCTCGAACGCATTACTGCTTCGTCACGACTCAAAAATCCTTTAAGGAACATATCTTCGATACTGTGATCCATGCTCTGCATGCCTATCCTGCGGGATGTCTCGATTATATTCGGTATTTCGTAAATTCTGTTTTCCCTGACACAGTTTCTTACAGCGGATGTGCAAAGCAATATCTCACAGCATGGTACCATTCCCGGCTGATCAATACGCGGAAATAGCGTCTGCGAAATAACCGCTTGCAGAGTATTAGCCAGCATCGCACGTATCTGGTTTTGCTGTGCTGCGGGATATACATCAATAATTCGCTCAATAGTCTGTGGGGCATTGATAGTATGGAGCGTACTGAAAACGAGGTGCCCCGTTTCGGCGGCTGTGATTGTTGAACTGGTAGTTTCGAGGTCACGCATTTCGCCGACCATGATAATATCGGGGTCCTGGCGAAGTGCATGACGCAAACCGGATGCGAAATTTGTACAATCCGAGCCTATCTCCCGCTGTTCTATCATGCATTTTTCGTTGCTTAAGGCGTATTCTACAGGGTCTTCGAGAGTTATTATTCTTTTTCGACATTTAGAATTTATAACGTTTATCATCGAAGCTAACGAGGTACTTTTCCCTGAACCCGTATGGCCGGTAACGAGCACAACTCCCCTGGGGAGTTCGGTAAGTTCTTTTACAATTTCTGGCAGGTGCAAGTCATCGATAGAAGGGATGACATTCGAGATGACTCTGAAGGATAAAGCAATAGTGCCACGCTGGTAATGTGCGTTAACACGGAACCTGTAGCCTTCGTTTATCATCGTTGAAAAATCTAAATCCTTTTTTTCTTCGAATTGTTTGAATTTTTCACTGCCAACCATCGAGATCAGCATCTGACGGGCATCCTCGTTAGTTACCTCATTGTAATCAAGCTCCAAAAGATCCGTATTCTTCCTGGCCATTGGAACCATGCCGACATTGATATGCACATCGCTGGCTTCGAGTTCAATGGATCTGGCCAAAATTTCCTGTATATTCAGCATAATAACCTCTCTTTAGTTTATCTGGGTTACTCTCAAAATTTCTTCCATTGTAGTTTGTCCTTTTTTTATTTTTTCCAATCCGTCGTCGAATAATGTTTTGCAACCATTTTCATGAAACGCCTTTCGCATGTTGTTTACCGATGTATCCTTATTTATCATTTTTCTGAATATGTCATCGATAGTGAGCATTTCATAAATACCGACTCTTCCCGAATATCCGGAATTTCGGCAAGCTTCACAGCCTCTGCCGTGGTAAATATCACCTGAATCAATATCTGACTCTTGCAGCAATTTTTGCAAGCGTTCAGGGACATCATAAGGCTCTTTGCATTTTGGACAGATTTTCCGAACCAGTCGCTGTGCGATAACGCAATTGAGACTGGCGGCGATGAGGTAAGGGTCTATGCCGATATTTACGAGTCTTGTGATACTGCTGGGTGCATCATTTGTGTGCAGGGTTGACAAGACAAGGTGACCTGTTAATGCGGATTGCACCGCTATCTTTGCGGTCTCTTCGTCACGTATTTCACCAATCATTATAATATCCGGGTCCTGCCTCAAAAGACTCCTCAGGGCTGATGCAAAAGTCATCCCTATCTTTTCATTGACCTGCACCTGGTTGCAAAACCCAAGCTCGTATTCGACCGGGTCTTCAACGGTCGATACATTCAGCTTTTCCGAGTCCATCTCTGCCAGTGCCGAATAAAGCGTTGTGCTTTTTCCCGATCCTGTAGGGCCGGTCACCAACATTATCCCGTGGGGCATCGATATTTGATTTTTGAATGCTTCGGTCATTTCCGGACTCATTCCCAGGTCGCCAAGGCCGCGGAGAATGGAGTTGCTGTCGAGGATTCTTACAACTACTTTTTCGCCATGACTTGTGGGCAATGTTGATACTCGGAGGTCTATTTGTCTGTGGCTGGCTATCACTGATATCTTACCGTCCTGTGGAAGTCGTCTTTCGGATATGTCAAGATTGGACATTATCTTGATTCTGGAGACAACGGCGGAGTGCATTTTCAAAGGCGACTCCATCGACTCGAAAAGAATTCCGTCAATTCGGTAACGTATTTTGGTTACTTTATTTTTTGGCTCGATGTGAATGTCACTTGCGCCTTCGTGGATAGCGTTTGTTATGAGATAGTTTACAAATTTGATAACCGGAGATTGGCCGGCCATTTTTTCGAGGTCTTCAAAATCCTTTTTTTCTTCCTTGACCAGCTCAAGATCGCCCATATCATTGATAATTTCATCAAGGCAATGTTCGTTTTTTTCCTCGGTGAAGTAATTGCACAACAGCTCAATATCTTCTTTTCCACAGGCAATTACTTTCACATCCATAGAGGTTCTTCTGCTCGCGTCTTCTATCACAAACAAATTGATTGGATCTACGGCTGCGAGTACTAAAGTATTACTTTCTATAGATACAGGGCATATTTGATTTGTTCTTATGAAATTGATGTCGAGTTTTTCGAATATGGATTTGTCTATTTGCTCGGGGTCGAGCTTTTTGAAATCAATTTCCAGGAGTTTTGCCTTTGCTTCCAGTATCAAGTCGGAATCATCAGAAACCGTTCCGCTGCTGACTATTATAGACTCAAGTTCCCTTGCGGGTTCAGTTTTTTGTCTATGGCGTATCTGCTCGTATTGAGTCTGATTTAACACATTCATTTCAAGCAAAATATCGGCTATGTCTTTCGGTTTTTGCTGCTGTGGTTTATCCTGTTTTGAAATCTCATCTTGCTTTTGCGTTTGCCGTTGCGGCTGATAAAGATCGGTGAGTCCTGTTACCTCTTCATTTTCGCAAAGAAGCTCTTCGTCGAAGCGGTCATCGTCTATATGCCAGTTGTGATTCTTTTGGAACTGGTCAAATAAAAGATGAATCGCTTGTTTGTTGAAAATTTCTTTCATCAGATTTTCGCAGCTTCCTTAAAGCTCTGTGTCCAGTTTCAATATCACAGTTACATTGTCAGCGTTAGCATTAAGCTTGTCTGAGTCATTTTTTGATACAAGTGAAACGGATTTTTCTTTTATGCTTGCGACTTTTAATTCGCCTATAGTGTCACCCTCGTAAAGTATTTTGTCGTTTATCATACAGCAGCTCCTGCCGCCCTCTCCGCCGAACAGCATAATACTTAAAAGCTGCAAATCTTTTAATTGATCGTTCAATAACCCCGAACCGCGGCTGCCCGAACGCTGAGCCGCCGAGATAGCCGTTAAAGCAGCTAATGCCTGTTCGATCTCGAAAGGATTTTTTTTCAGATCGCCAAGTTCGATTTGCTCTACGGTGCTGAGCTGCTGGAATTTTTTTACCAATTCTCGAGTGTTGCTGTTAAGCTCCGATTTAATACCCATCATGCGGGCCAATGTTATTTCCATCTCGGTTTGCTGTGCCTGCTGCTCCTGAGCCGATGCAGTTTCCGGGCCGCTTTTCAGTATCATTATCCACAAACAAAAAAGACCGGCAAAAAACAACACAACCAGAAGACGGTTCGTTTTTTTAAGCTGTTCCTGACGAGTAGCTACCGTAGCCTGCTTCTGGGTTTGTTGAGTTTTTCCCGCCCCGGGATTTTGCTTATCCGAAATATTGTTTTGTTCCTGTAAATAAGACAACATATAAACCTCTCTTTTTTTGACCTGACAAGACCTTATACCTGTCGCTGAAAAAATATGCTAATTACAAAATCCGCAGTAACATTACCCTCGTTTTTCAGATCTTTCTGAATGTGCAGCTGCCGTATTTTCATAATTCGCGACAGTTGTTCCAGCTCCAGCATATAAGAATAGAAAGAGTTAAAGTTTCCTTCGAGTTTCATTTTCAAGGTCTGGTCTATGTAACCGTTGTTTTCTTCGCGATTGATCGTTTTAATATCCTTAGTCTCTAAGCCCTGTTTCTGGGCAATAATTGTCACTTGCTCGAGAACATTATGGATTTCACTTGTCAGGGGCAGTTTGCTCTGCAAAGTTTCTATTCCTTTTTTAAGTTCTTCCAGCTGCTTGTTGAGGTCTTCTGCGGCTGCGCAAGCCCTTTGGAATTCCGACAATCTCGCATGCTTTTGGGCCACCCTTTTTTTCTGCTCTGTCAAACCGACATTGGCTGGTTTTATCATGTATTCGTATCCTATGTAGGTTATGCCAACAAGCAGGATAAAGAAAATAACTTTACGCAATCTTGTATTCATGATTTTTCACCTTTAGTATTCATACTGACCTGGCTTTTAGAATCTGATACTTCTTTTATTAATTTTTCTATGTCTCCCGAATCCATGCTTGCCTTTTTGTTCAGCATTGCTGTCAACTTAAAATGCCTGTAGTTAATGTCATCAATATTTTTCTCGCGCGACTCTACCAGGGAGACATTTTCGAGAAGTTCGGTTTCGATTAACTTCTTAATATACTCTGCAACCTGAAGATCGCTTGGCGCAAGGCCTTCTATTTCGATATGAGTCTCAAGATTTTTCTCCTTGGAAACGAGCTGTTGTTTTATAGAACTGTATTTGCTGGATTCTGCAGCCGGTGTTATTTGGTCAACGGGTATTTTAGGTTTTTTCTGTTCCATCTTCAGCGAAAGAAAAGAAGTGCCAGCCGGAAGCTTATTAGTAAGAGCTGCCATTAATACACTTCGCCCAACAGGCTCTAAAAGCTCTGAAGTCATCAGGGCTGTTTTGAGCATTACCTTTCTTTTAGCTTGAAGTTCCTGGAATTTCAGCATCTCTTCCTTGGCTTTATACATCTGCTGATCTACTTGCTGCTCCTCTGCCTTACACCTGTTTTGCTTTAGCTTGATTGCCATGAATGAGCTGCCAAGCCCGAGCATCACTACCCCCAGAAGCATAAGATACATCAAGTTAGTTCGCGTAGAATCCTTGCTTTGAACATACTCATCCGGCACAAAATTTATATGAAGCATTTTTTACCACCTTTATTAATTTTTAACTTAGACCCAGGCCAAAAGACATTGCCCAGCTGTATCCGGGTTCAGAGCTGTTGTTGTCAGATGCCTTTTCGCTGCGCCTTTCAATGCCTGAATATTCAAGTTTTTTAATATTTACTGCCGTCAAACAATTACCCAATTGCGCTGGCAGCTGAATATCTTTTGCCAATTTGATAAAAACTTCCTGTTCAATATCGAGCGTACTACCCGAAGAAAAGAAAACCAATCTGTCTATTTTCAAATCTCCATAAATGCTTGAAAACAACTTTTTACATGTCAGCATCTGTTCTGATAGCGGGTCTGCAATTTTTTCGAGAGAGGAATTTTGAGCATTGCAAAAGCCGGCTGACAAATATCGAGCAAACAATATTCTATTATGCTTACAGATAGACACAAATGTATGATCACTTTTTACATCTACTACCATCACCACCGAATTTAAGTCAGATTGACGCCTTCCAAAAAACTTTATATAACAATTAACCATCGCTGCCGGCCAGACTCCAATTGATACGATTTCCAGATCGGCTTTCTCATATATTTCAAGATACCTGTCCACCTTTTCCTTGTCTGCGGCTAAAACGATAAAATTACCATCCTCTGCTTCCAGATGTTTGATCATAAGTTTATCAGCATTCAACCCGGTCATATACTTAATCTTGTTGTTTATCTGGTCTTGAAGCTGCTGACCGGTTAACCCGTTATTTTTCATATGCTCTACTACAAGCTCTTTGGGTGGTATGGATGAAATAACTTTCCTTGATTTGAAATTGCCCTTTTGGCAGATTTCCTTAAGAGAGCGGATCGCCCACTGCTGCCACTGTTCACTGCCCACGATCAAATCGGCAGGAAATTTCCTTGAACCGCTTGCGATTAAATGAACGGCCCCTTTTTGCACCGAAAGCTGAGAAACATAAAGCCCGTCGCTGCTTATATCAACACCGATCGGAAAGGTGCGTTTGTTGAAATAGCTTAACATAATAAATTTTAAAAACCCGGTTTTAAAGAATGCACCCATATCATCACAATTAAAATACCACCAACTTCAGGGAACCTCTAACAATTCATTTTGGCGAGCAAGCGATTTTTTTCCTTGCCGGAAAACAATCCCGATATATCGGGACTACTTGTCGCTCAAAAGCAATTATTAGAGTTACCCTTAAAATATAGATAACAAAATACAAATCGGCTAAAAACAAATGCAATAAAATCTAAAGCTTTTAAGGTGTAGCCCATAAGTGGTATAAAAATTTCAGCTGTCCGATAAAAAAGCCTTCGAGGAAAGTTTAATGAGTTTTTGGGGAAAGGCTTTTTTATGCATATGATTTTAAGTGCCTCGCAGGTGTATGTGTTTTTTATAAGACCTTAATTTTATTACTAAAATCAAGCTCTTATTGATTTTCAGGGCAGAATTCTATATAGTTGAATGTCTATGATTTATCAGAATGTACATATAAAGAGTTTCGGCTGCCAGATGAACAAACTGGATACTGCCATGATTAAAGCCGCCCTGAAAAAGGCCAGTTATCAAATCACAAACGATATTGATTCCACCGATATTGTCATATTCAACACCTGCTCCGTTCGGGAACACGCAGAAGAAAGGGTTTTTTCCAATCTTGGCTATATCAAGCATTTGAAGAAAAGCAAACCCGGCATCATAGTTTGTGTTATCGGATGTATGGCCCAGCGACTGGGAGAAAAACTGCTCAATGAGCCTGTGGTTGATATTGTCTGCGGGCCGGCACAGATATCTCAGATAGTAAGTTTGATTCAGGAATCGATTGAAAAAAATAAGAAGGTTTTGGCCGTTACAGATAATATCAGGAAAGAAAATTGCGAAATTAATAAAAATCTCGAGGAATTCGAATCTGTATTCGATAGCGATGATAAACAAATACCTTCACAGGCATTTGTTCGTGCTATGAGAGGCTGCAATAATTTTTGTTCATATTGTATTGTGCCTTATGTAAGAGGCCCGGAAATTTCCAGACCTCCGCAAGCGATCATCGAACAGGTAAAAAGATTGGCTGATGAAGGGGTAAAAATGGTAACTTTTCTCGGCCAAACCGTAAATTCCTACTCCTATCAAGCCGGAGAAAAAACGTATTGCCTTGCCGATTTGCTCGAAATGGCAAGCGAGGTCAATGGTATCGAGTGGATCAGGTTTGTAACAAATTATCCTTCTGATAAGTATTTTGATCAGATAATTACGGCTATGACGAATCTGCCAAAGGTTTGCAATTATCTGCACATGTGTGCACAGAGCGGCTCAGACCGCATATTGAAGGCGATGAACCGCCATTATACAGCCGCTGAATATCTCGGTCTTGTTGATAGGGCAAGGGATGCAATTGACGATATTGCAATTGCAGGGGATTTTATTGTAGGCTTTCCCTCGGAGACCGAGGAAGATTTTCAGCAAACCGTTGAACTGGTCAAAAAAGCAAGGTATAAAAATGCTTTCATCTTCAAATATTCACCAAGGCCACAGACAAAATCAGAGATGAAACTGCAGGATGATGTTCCTGATGAGATAAAAAAAAGAAGAAATATTGAACTTCTTGCGGTTCAGAACAATATGAGCGAAGAGTTGAGTAAGGTTTTTCTTGGAAAGAAGTTGACGGTACTTGTCGAAGGATTGAGCAAAAAACCGCATCTGAACAAATCAATCAATGACGATAACCCGCAGCTTATCGCAAGAACTGCTACCGACTGGATTGTAGTTTTTAACGGCCCGGCTTCGCTGGCAGGAGAGTTTGCAACCGTGGAGATCACAAAAACCTCGCCGCTTACGCTTTTTGGCCAGTTGTGTAAAGCCTAAACAAAATAGTTGATACCATGAACATCTAAACTTGATTAAATGTTTAAATGTTTTATAATAAAACTTTTATAGCGTTAATGTTATTATATTTTTTGGGAGTTATTTTATGTTAATTAATATTTTTCGCGGTATCTTCTTTGTAATAGTTTTGGCCGTCCTTTTTGTGAATGTAAGCTCGACAGAAATTGCCGGAAAGGCTGATTCCCGCGAGTTCTGGTTCATTGTATGGTCGAGTCTTGGGATGTTCTTTTTTACTTTCTTCCTCGACATTTTCACACCCAAGAAATCTCTGGCAGGATTAGCGGGGGTGTTTTTCGGTCTTTTGGTAGGCATATTTTTCAGCTGGGCGCTTTCACCGGTTCTTGACATGGCAAACGAAATCTATTTTCTAAGGTTAAGTGAAACAGCTATCAGTGCTTCTAAATTAATAATGGGAATTTGCATCTGCTTTTTTGTGATAAGTATTGTAATGAGAACAAAAGATGATGTCAGGTTTGTCATACCATACATCGAATTTGCAAAACAAACAAAAGGCTTAAGGCCGATGGTTCTCGATACTTCTGCGATAATCGACGGCAGAATAGCAGATCTGTACCGAAGCAAGTTATTCGATGCTCCATTGGTCGTTCCGAGATTTGTCTTGAACGAGCTTCAGCTTATTTCAGATTCGAGTGACAAGCTCAAACGCAACAGGGGCAGAAGGGGACTGGATATCTTAAAAGAGATGCAGTTAAATCCGGATATTGAGATAAAAATAGACGATAGTCCCTTACCTGAAAGCGAAGATGTAAAAGGAGTGGATCAAAAGCTGGTTGTCTTTACAAAGATTTTTAACGGAAGGCTGGCGACCACCGATTATAATCTTACGAAGGTTGCACAGGTAAGGCAGGTTGATGTTCTTAATATCAACGATCTTGCAAGTTCCATGAAAGCTGTTGCACTGCCCGGAGAAGGCATGACTGTCAAAATCATAAAAGCAGGTGAAGAAGCTGACCAGGGAATTGGTTATCTTGAGGACGGAACAATGGTTGTGGTCGAAGGTGCAAGGAACAAGATCGGTAGAGACCTTGAGATATCTATTACCAGTTCACTGCAAACTTCAGCTGGGAAAATGATCTTTGGAAAGTTTGAAAAGTTTGCTGCCTTGAATAATAATCCAAAGGCATCAAGCTGAATGATTAATCAGATTGTTTTTCAAATACTTTAACAGCGATTAGAATTTGTCGATCAGCTGCAGTACTGTTTCAATTATCACAGCTTCTGGCACTACGGCTGTTTTTTTGCCTTTTTTATAGATATAGGCCTTGCCCTTGCCGCCGCATATAGCCAGATCGGCATCGGCGGCTTCGCCCGGGCCATTAACAAAGCACCCCATAACGGCAATTCGAAGCGGTTTTTGGCATTCACTAACCGCTTTTTTAACCTTTTTCGCCAATTTAACGACATCAATTTGTGTCCTGCCGCAAGTCGGACATACTATTATCTCAGGCTCCTGACGCTCAACCAAACCTAAGCTCAGCAGGATAGACCTGGCGACACCCACTTCGACGACCGGATTACCGGCAATGCTTATTCGGACAGTATCGCCAATTCCCTCAGATAAAAGCGAACCAAGGCATACTGCTGAAGGTATCTGGGCATCCTCGCAAAGCCCCGCATGAGTTAATCCAAGATGAATAGGGTATTGAAAGGTATTTGATATCAGCCGATTTACTTCTATTGTCCTGGCGGTATTGCTGCTTTTGGCACTCAATACGATATTTTCAAAATCCCTCGATTCAAAAAGAGTTACGTATTGCTTCAATTCTTTGAGCATCAGCCCGACTCGTTTATCAGCCGACACGTTATCTTGTTTAAGGTCTCTGATGCTGGCCTCATTAACACCTATTCTTATGGCTGTATCGTGCATCTTAGCGGCATCTATAATGCGAAATATGTCTTTACGGTTTTTGATATTACCGGGATTGAGCCTGATTTTAGCCGCTCCCGCCTCTATGGCCTCGATGGCTCTCTGGGCACTGAAATGAATATCCGCGATTAGTGGTATCTTCACTTTTTGAACAATTTTGGCAAATGCAGCGGTGTCCGCTTTGGTCGGGACGGCTATTCTTACGAGCTTACAGCCGGCTTGGGCCAGTTGATTAACCTGCTTTACGCATTTGCCTACGTCTTGCGTCGAAACCTTTGTCATCGACTGAACCACTATCGGTGACGCAGAACCTATGGTAACATTACCAACTTTTACAGCTTTTGTTTTTTTCCTTTTTATCATTTTTGAAATTGTAGCTTGTTTTATTTTTATTATCAAATTAAAATGTCGCCGAACAAAAATTTAATTGAATAAGATTAGAATAAGAATATACTATTTAATTATGTCTCCAATTATACTTTTTGTAGAAATTTTGTCGGTGTTGTTTATAGCTTACTCTGTTTTAGGCTGGACGTTGTATTTCATGCAGCCTAAGTTTCTTTATAAACCCGTAAAAGAAATGCCTTATTCGCCGGCTGAGTTGGGACTCGATTACGAAAAAGTCACTTTAACTACTTCGGATAATGTTAATCTTACCAGCTGGTACATACCCTCTGACCGCAATTCCTACACAGTACTTTTCTGCCATGGCAACGGCGGTAATATTATGCACAGGCTCGACAGCTTGAACATGTTCTACCAGCTCGGCCTGAACTGTTTTATTTTTGATTATCGCGGATATGGAACTTCTCAGGGCAAACCCAGCGAAGAGGGGACATATCTTGATGCAGCCGCTGCATACCAGTGGCTGATAAAAGAGAAATCGATCCCGCCGGAAAAAATTATTATCTTTGGAAGATCTCTCGGCGGAAGTATTGCCGCACAATTAGCCTCAAATGTTTCGGCAAAGTCATTGGTAATAGAAAGTGGTTTCACTTCTTATGCTGATATCGGAAAAAAATTCTACCCTTATATGCCCGTAAGATGGTTTGCAAGATTTAAATATAACACCATTGAATATCTCAAGAACGTCAATATGCCTATCATGTTTGTTCACAGCCGCGATGATGAGGTTGTGCCTTTTGAGTTTGGATTAAGGCTCTATGAAGCGGCAAATGAACCGAAAGATTTTACGGAGATTTGCGGTTATCACAATGACGGTTTTCTTGTTTCGGCAGAGGTATATAAAAAAGCCTGGAAAAAATGGATAAAATACCTTGATTCGGATGTCGATCAGCAAAAAACATCAGTGAGAATATAAGTTCGACTTGCCTAAAACTTTCTAACTAAACCCACTACAATTGCTTTGATCTTGCAATTTTCGGAGTAAATTGGCTGATAAAGAGAATTTGCCGGCTGAAGTCTGACGCGATCTTTTTCCTTATAAAATCTTTTCAAGGTCACATTTTCTTCTTCGACAGCTGCTACGACAAGCTGACCGTTTTCTGCCGTTTTGCAATTCTGGCAGATAACATAGTCACCATCAAATATCCCTTCATCGATCATGCTGTCACCTGCTACCTCAAGCGCAAAATTCCCCTGGGATGTTTTGAAATGAGAGTCGAGGTTCAGATATTCATTTGTTTCAATCGCCTCAATAGGAATACCCGCTGCCACTCGCCCAAGCAGTGGGATACCGTTTGAGGTTTCACACTCATAGCTTTGATCACTTGAGTATTCGTTTTTAAGCAGTTCTTGCGCTTTTGTAGTCAACTTCAAAGAGCGTGCCTTGCCCGACTGACCTGTGAGCATTTGTTTTTTTCGCAGTTCGCTTATATGTTCGAATGCTGTGCTTCTGCTTGTTCCCAACTCTGCTGCTAATTCGGCTATCGTCGGAGAACAAAAGTTTCTGGTCTTGAAAATCGATACTGCCTGTAAGATTTCCACTTGCTTTCTGGTTAGGTGATGATTTGATTTTGTTGTATTTATTTGCATAGGACCCCGCTATGGATCTAATTGATAAATTTCTGGTTTTCGTTACTTTTTCCTGGCTATGTTCTCCCGATGATCGTTCGCACGATGAGCTGGCGACAAGCGATTTTGTTAGTCTGAAAACCAATTTGCTCAAAGAGTCGGGATGGGGGATAATGAAATTTAATGGAATTTTTGGCCAGTCGCTTGCGAAATCTCCTCCCGGGCCAAATCTGCATAAAGGCTGTTGCTTGTAATCAAAACGCTCTTTCATTTTTCCGTTCCTGTCATTTTATGTCCATACTTCTTTAACTGGTATTGACATCTATCGGCAAATGAACCTGAAAAACCCGAACAAAACCCGTACAAAAATCGAGATTTTTTGAAATTAATCCCACCTTCCAGCTGAGCGTTTTTGGCGATTGATAATATAGGACTGAAATAAAAAAAATATGATCCTGTCAGGATGAAAATAGTTTTAACTTCTTAGTCTTGCGTTTTTAGCGGGTACTTTTTTCAAGGATTGATCGTAATATCGGAGTTTAGTCTTTTTTGATCTGCGGTCAAGAAAGTTATTTCGAGGATGCATGTTTTGTCGAGGCTGGTGTCGAGCAGCAGCTCAAATTCATAGGCCCTGAGGTAATTTCGCCAGTATTTATTGTTTTGGGCTGGATTGTTCAAATCAATGTCCGGCCAGAGGATCAGTCTCTTGCCTTTAGGCTCAACTGATCGCGCGACATATTCATATAATTCGAATCGGAACGCACCGGGGAATTTCTGCTGGCAGTTGAATGTATCTGAAAGCGTCAAAAGGACATTGACCTTAGAACCATTATCTGACGAAACTTTAACTTCCGTTAATGGCAGAATCTCTAATTTCACCGGATCAAAGCCGCTGTACATGCATCTTTGAGCTTCTTTAGATTGAGCCGAACTCGTCTGAGTTACCGTTTGCGTTTCCTGACAGCCGCCAGAAAACAAAACCGCCGCACAAATTATCCCTGTTACCGCTTTCAATCGATCCATCTATTAAAGGTCCTCATCAAGTATATGGCCAAAGCGTTGTTTTTTCGTTCTCAGATAGTCAACGTTATGTTTGCCCGGCTTTGCCCTCAGCGGTATCTGTTCGGTGACTTTGATACCATAAACTTCCAGCCGGCTTACTTTTTTGGGATTGTTTGTTAATATTCTGACTTTTCGCAGTCCCAGGTCCCTGCAAATCTGTGCCCCGATGCCGTAATCGCGTTTGTCCGCCATGAATCCTAACTTCAGGTTTGCATCTACGGTGTCGAGTCCCTGCTCCTGGAGCTTATAGGCACGGAGTTTGTTCGCCATGCCGATACCTCTGCCTTCCTGCCGCAGGTATATCACTGCCCCGACACCCTCTTTTTCGATCATCTTCATCGACTCGATCAGCTGATAACCGCATTCGCATCTTTGCGAATGGAACAGGTCGCCGGTCATACATTCAGAATGAACCCTTACGAGTACAGGGTCATCGCAAATTATTGGCTTGCCGTTTTCGTCCAGTTCGCCAATTCCGCCTTTGCAAAGTGCCAGGTGCGGCTCAGCCGAAGTTATGCTCTCGTAGCCGATTAGTGTGAATTCACCGTAATCGGTGGGCAGCTTTACGGATTCGACCCGCTGTATCTGGCTTTCGCGCTGAAGGCGGTATTCGATCAGTTTGGCTGTAGAGGTTATTTTGATATCGTGCTTTTCACAGAATTTCAACAGTTGCGGAACTCTCGCCATAGTACCATCATCGTTCATTATTTCGCATATAACAGCAGAAGGTTTCAATCCTGTTAATCGCATCAGGTCAACAGAACCCTCGGTCTGCCCTGCACGGACTAAAACCCCGCCATCACGGGCACGAAGCGGAAATATATGCCCCGGACGTGCCAGGTCCGATGGTTTGGCGCCATCTGCGGCTGCATCCTGAATGGTTTTAGCCCGGTCAGCAGCACTGATGCCGGTGGTAATGCCCTCTGCCGCATCGATAGTTACCGTAAAGGCCGTTCGCAGGCGGGCTGTATTCTCCGCTGCCTGAGGGTGCAAAGCCAATGAATCACATTTTTCGCCGGTCAGGGGCATACAAATCATCCCCCGACCGAATGTCGCCATGAAATTGATAATTTCGGGTGTTACTTTCTCGGCTGAACAAACTAAATCGCCTTCGTTTTCCCTATCCTCCGCATCGACGAGGACTATCATTTTACCTGCTTTAAGGTCATTTAAAATTTCCGGTATTTTACTGAACTGCATTACAATCTCTCAAAAAACTTAAAAAAACATTACTTATTAGTGCCAGAACTCTGATCATGTTCGTCAATATAACGACTTCC
>JADHXY010000025.1 GCA_016782755.1 Phycisphaerae bacterium
GCCCAGCATTTCGATAAAGGGTCGGACACCTTCGATTATCTGACCTTCGGTTTTGGCAAGCTTTTCGAAAATTACATTTTTCTTTTTTATCAAATCTTCGACGGTGAGTTCTTTGAGTCTTAGCCGTCCTTTAGAGACAAGCAGGCTGAATAAATCAAAGTCTGAAAGCCCCAGGTAGTTTTTATAGTAATCTTTAAGTGTTATTACTATCCCGAAATCTGCAAGTATTTTATTGAAAGAGCGAAAATGCAAAACTTCCGAGTCAGTAATAACGCCGTCAAAATCAAATATAACTGCTCTGAGCATAGAGCCGTACCCCTTTGGGTTTTATTCGGTTACCAATGGATTCACCAGCGAGCTGTAGTCGGTGAACGAAGATTTGTCGCCGCTGCATACAAGCTCTGATAAAGCCATAATCTTCGGTGCGTTTTTGCTGATAAATCTTTTTGCGATCATCGCCTTACGCTGTTTCATCGAGATAGTATTTTCATCCGCTTTGCCATTTGCAGCCGAGATGGGAATCTGCATATCAAAGTCCGAAGACGCCTGCTCGCAGAAAAGATAACCTAAGATAAGATCAATGGCTATATCAACCAGTGCTCTGCCGTATAGATCCATATAATCGTTGCCGTTTTTCTTGACGAACACGATCGATTTTTTCAGGGCATCTGTGCCTTCGGTGAGTTTTTCGAGACAATCTTTCAATTCTGAATTATATTTTTTGTCTGCAAGCTCCGTTAAATATTTTTCAGCCGTCCCACTGCAAACGCCTCTCACAGCTGCTACCACCTGTAATTGAGATGTCCCTTCGTAGATTGTGGTTATTCGAGCGTCTCGTGCGTGTCTTTCGCAGGCATAATCCCGCATATATCCGCTACCGCCGAGCACCTGTATCGCATCATAAGAGATTGTATTACTCATCTCCGAACAGTAATACTTACTCATCGGTGTCAGCATAGCCGCTAACCTTTTATACTTGCGAGACTGGTTTTTAATGGCTTTTAATTCCTGCTTATCTTGCGGCGGGTTGAGTTCTTCGATCTTTTCATATCCGATTAACATATCGACAGCCCGGCTTGTTTCGTAAAGCAAAGAACGCCCAGCTTCGGTAGCTATCTTCATTTCTATTAGCATATCCTTGACGGCTGGGAAGTTCTCTATAGCCGTCCCGAACTGTTTTCTGCTGGCTGCATAATCGCGGGCTATTCTGTACGTTGCCTCTGCGATACCAAGCGATTGACCGGCAATTCCTATCCTTGCCCCGTTCATCAGTGCCATAACATATTTTACCAGCCCGCGCTGTCTCTCTCCGACCAGCTGGCAGGGGGTATTGTCGAAAAATATTTCACAGGTCGGCGAACCGTGAATACCGAGCTTATCTTCGAGCCTTCTTATATGAACCGTTGGCCCCTGCCCGCACACAAATAAACTCAACCCCAAACCACCAGTTCTATCCGCCTCGCTCCGTGCCATAACAAGCAGCACCTCGCCGCATCCGTTTGTGATAAACCTCTTTACACCGTGCAACAACCAGTTTCCGTCCTCATCCTGATAGGCCTTAACTTTTACCGCCTGAAGGTCAGAGCCAGCATCGGGTTCCGTCAAAACCATAGCACCGGTTACCTTGCCAGCCGAGAAATCGTGAAGATATTGCTGTTTAATTTCTTCGGATGCAAAAGAGTTGAGCGTTTCTGCGATCCCCTGCAAACCGAAAATATTCATCAGCGATGCATCCGCGCGCGAAACCATCTCGATAGCCATTGAATAAATAAGGTTCGGAAAATTAAGCCCGCCAAAACGGTGGGGCAGCGTAAAGCCCATTACCTCGGCCTTGGCGAGTTTTTCAAGGTCTTCGGCGATACCATCGGCATAGGAAACGCTCCCGTCCTCGTTGAGCGTATTGCCCTGGCGATCGACATCCTCGGCTCGCGCTGCTATGAAGTCACCACTAAGCTGACCGAGTGAATCCAGCACCATCTGGTAATTCGTTTTTGCCTCTTCTGCATTCGCCGGGGCATAATCGAATTCTTTTGCAAAACGGTATTTTTCTTCCATCAGCTCTGAAAGTACACCGAGGTCAATATGGTTGAATAAAAACTTAATATCGTCATTGTCTTTGTAGAAATTTGCCACAATATCTTCCTGTTAATTATGGATTAGTGTTTAAACTTTTTCCTTGATAGCTTTTGTCATATTAGGAACAACATCGTTAAGATCACCGACTATCTTATAATGGGCGATCTGGAAAATCGGTGCATCGGGGTCATTGTTAATCGCGATAATCTTCTGACTATCGCTCATACCCGCCTGATGCTGAATCGCACCGCTTATGCCTATTGCGATATAAAGGCTCGGCCTGACAGTCGTACCGGTCTGACCTATCTGGTGGTCATGATCGATAAAGCCCAGGTCAACCGCTGCCCTTGTCGCTCCCGGAGCAGCACCGAGCGAATTTGCAAGGTCCCACACCATCTTGAAGTTTTCCTTACTGCCGACACCAGCTCCACCGGCTACGATAACCCTTGCGGCTTTGAGATCGACCTTTTTTTGCCTTTGATGCTCTTTGATGATCTCCAGAACGAGGTCGTCTTTCGATATCCGTGCCTTTTCTTCAATGACTTTTCCGCTGCGGCTTACGTCCGGAGTTGGCATCGGCATGACACCTTCTCGAACTGTCGCCATTTGCGGCCACCTGTCGTAATTGATAATCGTAGCGATAATGTTTCCGCCAAATGCCGGCCTAACCTGGAATAGCAGATTCTCATGTACCTCACCGTTAGAGGCTATTTCATGCTGACCGATTTGCAAATCCGTACAATCAGCCGTCAATCCCGCCTTTGCAGCGCTCGCAACCTGCGGCGCAAGATCACGTCCGGCAATCGTAGCTCCGTAAAGCACGATCTGCGGATTATGCTTGTGAATTAAATCATAAATAACCTTTGAATATGTCCTGGTCTGGTAGTGCTCAAGCAGCGGATTCTCTATCAGATACACCTTATCAGCTCCAAACTGGATAAGCTTCTTACTCAACGGCTTAACATCGTCACCCAGCAGCACTGCCGCCAATTTGACTCCAAGCGTGTCAGCCAGGTCCCTTGCCTTACTCATCAATTCCAGCGGGGTATCTTCGATTTTTCCGCCATGCTGCTCAGCAAAAACCCAAACTTCTCCTTCTCTATTTACACTTATCATAGACCATCCTGTAATTTTTAAGCGATTGTTTTATCTTTTATCAATTCATGAACCATATCCGAAATCCCAGCCGTCGTCGGCTCCACTTCCCTGCTCTCCTTAGCCGTCAACACAACGCTCTGGATTCGGTGCACTTTTGTCGGCGAGCCGCTCCTGCCGCACCAATTCAAATCCGCTTCGAGAAAATCAAGATCCCATACCTTTATCAGCATGCCATTTTCGTCAAGCTGTTTGCATTTTCTCTCTGTCAGCTCTGCAAGCTCCACCTCGTCGGCATGTGGGTTCTCGGCCTTGATTTCGCCCGAAACTTCGATAGATGTTCTGGCGTTTTTGTATTTCATCAGCTTCTTCGCAGCCGTTACCCTCGGCTCGTTGGCATCACCGGTCACGGTTAACAAAACGGGCAGTTTTGCCTTAACCTGCTGCCAGCCGTTGCCGACATTACGCTGAACCAAAATATCCTTGCCTTCAAGCCCCAAAAGCTCTTCGACATAAGTTATCTGGGTAATACCGAGTTTTTCCGCTAATTGCGGGCCGACCTGGGCGGTATCGCCATCAATCGCTTGCCTGCCGCAAAGAACGATATCGTAATCCAATTTTCTCACGGCACAGCCGATGATATAACTGGTTGCTAAGGTGTCGCTTGCTGCTGCTTTGCGGTCAGTTATCAAAATCGCCTCGTCCGCACCCCTGTAAAGCGAATCCCTCAGAACGTTCGCCGCTGTCGGCAGACCCATAGTAACCACCGTCACTTTGCCGCCTAATTTTTCCTTGATCTGCAGTGCCATTTCGAGGGCGTTGAGATCCTCAGGGTTAAATATCGCCGGAAGAGCCGCCCGGTTGACGGTTCCATCCTCGTTCATCGCCTGACCTGTGATCTTTTGTGTATCAGGGACTTGTTTTACCATTACAACACAATTGTAGGCCACTTACTTTCTCCTTGCTTGTTAGACTTATCAACATCCTTTTAACATTAGAACCGTTAGTTTAGCCAGATTCGTCCTCAAGTCAACCATAAAAAGCATTTCAGAACGCCGACCATAAAGGAGTGGTTTTCTCCGATACGCATGTTTTTTATTGCTTTAACAGCTTCTGTCCGCTAAAATCAAAAACATGGACAAGGATGTTAATATAGACAAAGTTATCCGCCAGTACTCACAGATGGAGGACTTTTTCAGCGGCGGGTTTACCCCAAGAGGAGAAAAGAGCATGGAAGCGGAAACCATCAAATCCCCCGATGTCGAAAAACAGTTAGCCAAAATCGCAGCCGAGGTCGAAAAATGCTGCAAATGCCCGCTGAATCGAACACGCACAAACCCGGTACCCGGCGAGGGTAATCCCAACGCAAGACTGGTTTTCGTCGGCGAAGCACCCGGAGCAGAAGAAGACAAACAAGGCCGACCGTTCATAGGCCGCGCCGGAAAACTGCTCGACGATATCTTAAAGGCCATGAACCTCACAAGGCAGGATGTTTACATCTGCAACATCCTAAAATGCCGCCCGCCGGATAACCGCGATCCAAAACCCGATGAGATAGTAAAATGCCTGCCGTTCTTAAACGCCCAGCTGAAACTGATAAACCCCGAAATAATCGTCGCCCTCGGTGCCCACGCCGCCCGAACACTGCTCGATACCAAACAGGCGATCGGCAAGCTCCGCGGCGTTTTCCACGAATACTATACCGACGAGGATTCTCAGCCGATAAAACTAATGCCAACCTACCACCCCGCATACCTGCTAAGAAATTACTCCATAGATAACCGCAAAAAAGTCTGGGAAGACATGAAAAAGGTCGTAGCCGAATTGGAAATAGAAGGTTAAAAAATAATGAGAAAAAAGAAAATGGTAAAATACATATTTGTAACTTTAGGGTTTGGTACAGTGCTCTTTCTCAGTTATTTTGCCTATATACTTTACACATTAGTATTCTGGTTTGGTCTTGAAGAGAGGGTTGTTGGTAATTACCAACCTGTTATAGACGGAATTACTTCATATCAGAAAAAAAATAATTCTCTACCTACTGATATAAAAGATTTAATGCCAGAATATATTGGTAGCATGCCAAGGCTGAAAGAGGTGAAAAATTATGAGTATAATATTATTGAACAAGGAGATTGGGAATTGATCGTAATCGTGGAAGCAAAAGGTAAGAAAAAAGAGTTTGTTTATAGAACCACTCAGCAATTAACTGTCGAAGAAAAGAAAAGGTTGTGGACGGGCTGCCATAAATGGTTTGTATTACGAATTCAAAACTAACATGGCTTTGTAGGGTGGGTGACTTGCTGAAAGCCCCGACCCTTCGGGGCTTACCCACGCTGTACACTCTTTTTAAAATTCGTGATAATTCGTGTCAATTCGTGGTTCAAGTTTTTTGTCTTTCACTTCTGATATCTAATTTCTAACATCTCTTTTTCTTCGTGCTCTTCATGTGCCTCGTGGTTAAAGAAATCAATCAAAAACGCAAGTACCACCTGATTTTTCCCAAATTTACTACCAAATTTTCGTAAATTTTCGTAATAATTCGTAAAAATTCCAAAAAAACTAACAACTTTCCCCCTTTTTCACCTCCGAACCCGCCCTTACATGCAAATTTGATCGCGCAAAATTGCAATACTATTTATCCACTTATTAAAAAAACCTTCCGAAGAGTTTATTCCTCAAAATGTTTTTGTGTTCGGAGTGTTTTGATCTTACTTCGCTTTTTCTTCTCGTCTAACCGCTTTAATTTAGCACTAAACGGCATTTTTGTCTTTTTACGAACCTTCGCCCTTCTCAACGACCAGCCGATAAGTTCATTCATCTTAGCCACCGCCCCAACCCGATTTGCATTCTGGCTGCGATGCTCCTGGCAGGTTACCGATAGAAAACCGTCACTATTTATCCTCTTTGCAAGTCTTTTTCTAACAAGCTGTTTTTGCACCTGATTCAAATCGTCACTGCTCTCGATATCATAAAGTACTTCTACTCTTGTACTTAGCTTGTTAACGTTCTGGCCGCCGGGACCGCCGCTTCGGGAAAATCGAAATTTTAATTTGTCCTCACTAACCGCAAACATAAAATTATCCAAATAACAAAATTAACCCACATCCACTAATCCGAGCGAATCGCTGAATTTTTCCAAAAGCACTTTACGTATCTTTTTATTATTCGGCTCAGTCAGCATAGGATCTTTTTTAACCATTTTGAATGCATCGCGTCTGGCCATTTCCAATAACTCGTAATCTTCAACAATATCGGCGATTTTAAGATCGGGCAAGCCGTGCTGGCGGGTGCTGAAAAGCTCACCAGGGCCCCGAAGTCGCAGGTCGTATTCGGAAATTTCAAAACCATCGTTGGTTCGCTGCATAACCTCAAGTCTCTCTTTTGCGATCTGGCTTTGCGTTTCGGAAAAAAGAAGACAATGGCTCTGCGATTGTCCCCTGCCGATCCTTCCTCGAAGCTGATGCAGCTGGGCCAGGCCGAACCTGTCCGCTCCCTCTATTACCATTATAGTTGCGTTTGGCACGTCCAGCCCTACTTCGATAACAATAGTCGAAACCAGCACATCTATCTTGCCGCTACGAAAATTTTGCATGATTTCTTGCTTCTGCTCAGATGTCATACGGCCGTGCAGAAGCTCGACTTTGAATTCCTTGAAAACTTTTTTGCTGAGATTTTTCCATTCGCTCGTGGCTGCCTTAATGTCGGAATTATCTTCGACGCTGTCAATCCTCGGATATACAAAATAGGCCTGCTTGCCGGCTTTGAGCCTTTTTCTAATAAATTCTTCTGCTTCGGGCTGTTTGGCCCTTTCCACCCATCGGGTAATAACCTTGCCCCTTCCCGGCGGGCTGTGCTTTATTATCGACACATCGAGATCGCCAAAAGCAGTCATAGCCAGCGTTCTTGGTATTGGCGTTGCGGTCATTACGAGGCAGTGAGGAGTCAGCTGTTTGCGAAGCATATTTCGCTGCTCGACGCCGAATTTATGCTGTTCATCGATTATCACAAGGCCGATATCAGCGAATTGGATATCATGCTGCAGCAGGGCAACTGTTCCTACTACGATGTCGATTTGGCCGTTTTTTATTTCCTCTGTTATTTTGGTACGATCCTTACCGGTCAGGCCGCCGGTAACGAGTAGTCTTTTTACCTTGCTGGATTTGAGAAATCTTTCCATACTAATAAAATGCTGATGAGCCAAAATCTCAGTCGGGGCCATTATCGCAACCTGTTTTTTATTTGCTACTGCCAATAGTGCCGCATACAGGGCAACCACCGTTTTACCAGATCCCACATCACCCTGCAAAAGTCTGTTCATAGGCCTGGTTTGCTCCATATCGGACACTATGTCTTCTATGGCTTTTTCCTGATCGGCTGTGAGCAGGAAGGGAAACCTGTTTCTAATTCGGCTGTCGAGCTTTTCGTCCGCCTTCATGGCTGATGCGGTTGAAAAATGCTCATATTTATAACGCCTTAATGCCAGTCCTAATTGCATAAGGAAAAGCTCTTCGTATTTTAATCGTCGTTTTGCCTTTTTTAGCTGTTCCTCGTCTTCTGGTGCGTGTATCCATTTGAGGGCATCTTTTCTGTTTACTATGGCGGCATGTTCACAAAAAGCACGGTCAAAAAAATCGTCTACCAGGTTGTCAATATTTTCGACAATCGGCGAGATTATTCTTTTAATCTGCCTGCTGCTCAACTTTGCAGTTGCCGGATATACGCCGCCGCCGGGATTTTCTGCCGAGTTAATTGACTCTTCATCGATAATCTTAAAATCGGGGTTTGTGAATTGCAGCTGATGTTTATAGACAGCCGGCTTACCCCAGACTAACAATGCCATTCCAGGCTCAATCTGTTTTTGCATAAACCCGCCATGAAACCATATCGCACGAATTGAAGCGGTTTCATCGGTAAGGATTACTTCAAAGATTTTTGACCTGCTGAAATTATTAAAATCAACTGACTCTACCAGACCGATAACACAGCACTGCTGTTGGGGTTGTGCCTTGTTTATTTTTACAGCTTCGGAAATAAATTCCCACCTTCGAGGATAATATTCGAGAAGATCGGAAACCGTTTTTACACCTAAATTCTCAAAGACCGCCGCTTTTGCAGGTCCTACGCCTTTTAGGTACTGAACCGGCATTGTGAGGTTTAGATTTTGAGAATTTTTGTCTGGCATTTTTTATAAAGTTATTCGGATTTATTTCTCTTCTCTTTTCCTGTGCGGCTTGACCATAATCCTTATGGGTACTTCCTCAATCGGCAGCATTGATTGAAGTCTGCTGATAATAAATCTGAGATAGTTTTCTTCGAAAAGGTCAGGCTTATTTACAAAAAGGAGCAGTGTTATGGGGTTGACAGCAACCTGAGTTGCGTAGTAGATTTTAGGCCAGCCGAGTTTTGAGCGTTTTGTGGCACCCACTCGTTCAGCTTTAATGAGCTCAAATGCCTTATTCAATTTTGGTGTTGATATCCATGTGGTTGTCTGTTTGAAAATCTCGGTGGCAAGGTCGAGTACGCTCTGGATATTTTTTGATTCGGTGGCAGTAGTAAAAGCCAACGGAGCATATTTAAGACCGGGCAATACCTTGTTCAGGTAGTTTTCGAAATCGGCTGTGGAAGATCCGGCTTCGAGCGCCATATCCCACTTGTTAATGATTATGACGCAGCTTTTTTGCTCTGTGGAAATAATCCTTGCGAGTTTTTTATCTACCTGTGATATAGGGGTCGTAGCATCGATCATGAAAAAGACCACGTCCGCCCTGTGAATGGATTTAGTAACTCTAACGTAGCTGTAGAATTCGATGCTGTTTTGGATTTTGTTTTTTTTTCGTACCCCGGCAGTGTCTATCACAACTATTGTTCTGCCGTCTTTTTCGATCCTTACATCAACTGCGTCGCGTGTGGTTCCTGCTATCTCGCTAACGATGACCCTGTCTTCTCCAGCCATAGCATTCACCATTGTGCTTTTCCCGGCATTTCGTTTTCCCACTATCGCAAGTTTCATAATCGGTGTCGGAGGCGCAGCGGATTCTATGTGGCTTAGCCGATCAAATATCATATCGAGCAGGACAGATTTATTGATATTATTCGTCGCTGAAATACATAAGAACTCACCAAAACCAAACCGGTTAAATTCAGCGGCTGCGGGAAACATTTTGACTGAATCGGCCTTGTTTGCCACACCAATCACGTTGAGGTTTTGTTTGCGTAGAATTTGGGCGATCTTTTTATCCAGGGCCATGATACCGTCACGGATATCGACCATGAAAACTACCAGTTCGGCAGACTCCATAGCCTTTTGAATCTGGGCCTCGACATGGTCATTGAGCTGGTCGCTGTCAACAATACCGTAACCGCCGGTATCCATTAATTCAATGTATTGACCGTTTTGCTCTATGAGCGTGGTAATACGATCCCTTGTTACCCCTGCTGTCGGCTCAACAATGCTGATCATCTCACCAGCAAGTGCATTGAGCAGGCTGCTTTTGCCTACATTGGGGCGTCCAATTATTGCTACTGTCGGTAATGCCATAAGAACTACACCTGAAAAATCTAATAGGGTTTACGAAAAACAGCATTATAGCAGATTCGTAGTAAAAAAATAGACCTATGGTTTTTTTACGAGAAAAATAATAGTTTTTTTGTTTTTTTGCTTTTACAAGCTATAATGAAGATAACAATGATAATTCGTGGAGGACTGAAAATGTTAAAACAATCACTGATATTTGTTGTTTTGTCCGCGTTTTTTGCAAATTGTTCTGCAGATACGTTTGTCAACAACACCAACAATCAACAATTTGACGGGTACGCCACTTCGTTCAAAAAAGTCAATCTGACACAAGTCAAACCAAAAACCGGAAAAAGCAAGTTTATTGATATTGATAATTATACTATCGTAAGAAATAACTCAGGCAGAAAAGATAATGTCTACATTTTTGTTATAAATGACCAGACCAGCCTTGTCGCCCAGATTGAGGAATTTGAAAAATATATCGAAATCTACGCAAACCAGGGCCCTCTTTTGATATTGTTAGAGATTGATACTCCTGATATTCGTACGGATCTTGCGCTGAGGATATGTGAGGTAATAGAAAAAGTTGATTACTGCACGACAGCTGCATTTATCAAAAGCGGCAGGTATCGCGGTGCTTTGGGTAACTCGGCGATTATCGCTCTGAGCTGCGATAAACTGTTTATGAATAAAAATGCAAAGCTCGGAGGACAAACTAAGTTAAGCCCCAAAGATGAGGTTTACTCAGAGCTGGTATATGACGAGGCCTTTGTTACTGAAGATGTAAATACACTATGGCAGGAGTATTATTTGGGGCTGGCAGAGAAAAAAGAATTCGATCCATTGCTGGTTGCAGCTTTTGTTGATGAAAATCTGGAGGTGTCCGTTGTTGCGAGGGATGAGAAATTCGTTTATGTTCCAACTTCAAAGCTCGATCCTGAAAAAGAAGAATTTGCGATCCTGAGCAAAAAAGACGACCTTGTTAGTCTAGACGGCGAGCTTGCTAAAAAACTGGGGATAGCTCAAAATATAGTTGAAGATGAAAAAGAACTTTACCAGCTACTCTCTGCTTCAAAGGCGAAAAAGATTCGCGATCGAAGATTATCGAGAAGCCGTACGGCTGTTATTCGTACCAGCCGTACCATATCGCGTATGCTTGATAGACTTGAAAACACCGAAGCGTTTACTCAAAGACTTTTGACATATATTAATAATATAGAAGAGACAATCTCGAATACCAGCAGAGCCGGCATTAACCTGAAATACGGCATTGACAGGGATTCTTACGGGCTTAACAAGTCTGCAATAGGAATTGAGACCGATGAGCTGGTAGATATAATGGAAGATCATGACGCATTTATAGATGATCTCCTGGCAAATCTGGTCAGGCAGGTCAATCAATACAGGGACATAACCCCGATCACTGAAAAATATCCTGATCTACGTTTTTTGACAGAAACGCTCCAGAGCCAAAGACTGCAGGCACAGGAACTTTATAAGGAAAACCTTCTTAGATTCCGCTATACCGAAACTCCCGCAGAAAGACTGCGTTACTTTCGAAGATAATAGTTTTAGGCGAATGATTCTTTGACTAATATGGCTTTGGATTTCTTTTAGCGGAGACTTTGTCGGAAAGTTTTTTTATATCATCGACAAAAGTACCCATATCTGTTCGGGCATCTGTGTGAGCATAAGATTCTAATAAGAGCCTGCGCAGCCTGTCGTCGAAATAGGTGTCGGTCATACTGTGGTGGAATCGTCCTAAGTTAGATAACAATTTACGTTCGTTTTTTACATTGTGCTTCATGCGGTGAAGATCAATCACCGCAAAATCATATTTGATGTCGCCGTTTTTGGCTTTAGATTCTTTTATGAAAATATGCCAGACATAGAGATCCTCCAGTGATATAGCCGCCTTGTGTATTTTCTGGAAAAACCTGCCCAAGGAAACTATGAGTTCGTCCTTGTCGCCGGCTTGCATTTGATGCCACTTTTGAGATAGAAAATCTGTAAGGCATATGCTATCGAGCTTTTGCGTTATAAAAAAGGATTTAGTTTCGATACCCAAAATTGTTTTTTCGCCAAAACATACTGGCAGGTAGGTCTGTGTGCCGTTTTTCAAAAGAATGGCTGCGTTGTTCCATTCGCATCGGGCCTGGCTGCAAATCCTGCCAAACTGATTGAGGGTAAACAGCATATCCTTGAAATGAGGACTGAAAAAACGCTTCATAAAAAAAGTGTGTTCGCTGCCGGATTTTTGGTTCAATGTGAAAAACCGAACATCCCGCTTTGTGTTTTTATTTACCTGCCCGTCATGTGTGATATGAAAAAAATCGTCAAAAGATGAGATACCGCAATTTTTGAAATAGTCACTCCAGCCATCAGCAAAAAAAACTCTTTCCACAAAAATCACCTTATAAATTAATAAAGAAAACGGCTTTATTCTGACCTGAAATCAATTAACGCAAGCCGCAGTAAAACCGTAATAAATAAAACCTGCACTCATCAAGATCGAACTGAAACTATGATAAAAAATTGTGATCTTGTTCGGCAGGCAGTAGCCTCTTTTTGATAAATTTTTTACATTGGCAAACTTAAAGGCTGCGGCTGCTATGGGCAAAGTAAAAAAGTAAAACAAGCCGCCCCAGAAAAGCTCCCGGGAAAATAACATCATAGCCGCTGCTATCAAATATGTAATCACAATAAATGTTCGATAAACCAGGATCGATTTTTCGAAACCGTATCGAACCACAAGCGTTCTCTTGTTTACGGATGCATCAGCTTTTGAGTCGGCGAATGTGTTTATCAAAAGGACCATCGAGATCAATACACCCAGCAGTGACGCTGGCAGTAAAGGTAAAATGTCTATAGATCGTGTCTGCAGATAATATGCACCGTAAACGGGCAAAAGGCCGAAAAGTAAAAAGATAAACGGCTCGCCGATAAAGCGATAGCAAATTTGCAAAGGGCGAGCTGTCCAGAAAAAGCCGCCAAGAACACCTGCCAAACCAAGAATGAGAATAAACCAGCTCTTTGTCAAAGCGACAATGGCTATCCCGAGACAACTGCCGATTGCAAGGCAAATAAGTCCCGCTGCAAGCATCGCAACAGGAGAAACAATTCCTTTCTGTATATACCTGCTTCCGCCGCTAAAAGTCGTTGTGTTTTTATTTATCCAGTCATTGCCGCTCAGGTGGTCGTAATAATCGTTTATCATATTAGAGCCGGCATTTAAGAAGACGATAGACACCAGTGCAAGCAAGGCCAATACATGGTCAAAATTGCCGGAAACACCAAAGCCCAAAGCAGAACCCAGTACCACCGCAGCTGAACCCGGAAGAAGGAATTGCGGCTGGGGCGTACACAATAAAACCAGGGCTCTTCTAAAAGGTTTTTGATCCTTACCAGAGGCAGCTTTGCCAGAATCAGAAATTTGATCTTCGTTCTTCATGTTTTGGATTTGCATATCATCTAAATATTTTTGCGGCTTCAATCAAGAATTACCTCATCTTTGTATTTTGGCACCATTACGTCCCAGCCGGTGCTCTCGCGGACGAACTGGGCGAATTTGTTGGCACTTGACATTTCGCCGTGAACGACAAAGACTTTTCTTGGAGGCTCTTTGAGTTCTTTGAGCCAGGCCAAAAGTTCATTTTTATCAGCATGAGCGCTGAAGCCGTGAATTCTGGCAATCTTAGCCTTAACGTTATACTTAGCTCCGAGTATCCTTACCCTTTTTTCGCCCTCTACTATCCGTCTGCCAAGAGTTCCGACAGCTTGATAGCCTACGAACATAATAGTGTTTTTTTCGTCACCGATGTTGTTGACAAGATGGTGCTTTACCCTGCCGCCTGTACACATACCCGAACCTGCGATAACCATGACGGTTCCGTGGATATGATTTATGGCTTTGGATTCGGCTGTCTTTTCGACAACTTTTAAGCCGGCAAATTTGAATGGTGAACCATGTTCGGCTATCAGCTGCTGCATATCCTTATCGAACATCTCGGGATGGTGAGAAAATACTTTGGTTATCTTCGATGCCATGGGACTGTCAAGAAATACCATCAGATGCGGTATTCTGTCTTCGCTGATGAGTTCATTAATATAGTAAAGCAGTTCCTGGCTTCTCTCCAAGGCAAAGCTGGGGACGATGATATTACCTCCGCGAGCCTTTGTTTCGTTTACAGTTTCGGCGATCAGTGATTTTATGTCGGCTGTATCCTGGTGAACTCTGTCACCATATGTAGATTCTATGAGGACATAATCAGCTTTCTCGAAAACGGTAGGATCGCAAACGATTGGCCTGTCGGGTCTGCCGATATCGCCACTGAAAATTATTATTCTCTCTTCGTTGCCGTCAACGGCTTTGAGTCTTATTATCGACGAGCCAAGGACGTGGCCGGCGTCATAAAGAGTGGCTTTGACGCCGTTTCCGATCTCAATTTCCTCTCTATATGGCACTGCTGAAAAATGGGTTATA
Source organism: Phycisphaerae bacterium (assembly GCA_016782755.1). Classification (GTDB taxonomy): domain Bacteria; phylum Planctomycetota; class Phycisphaerae; order Sedimentisphaerales; family Anaerobacaceae; genus BS750m-G65. The sequence continues at coordinate 14,175 of JADHXY010000025.1, forward strand.
CATTGCTGAGCATCTTCAATTGTGTAAAGAGGCTTTGCCTCGGGCATGTCCCGGCCTTCTTTTTTGTGCCGCCTGTTTTTGTACTCGGCATCTTCTTCCTGCAGCTTTGCCGAATCCATAAGAATTATATTGGCTATTTCGCAAGTGGCTGTAGTGCCGTATATCTTGCCTCTGAATCCTTCCTTGACGAGTTTTGGCAAAAGGCCGCAATGGTCGAGGTGGGCGTGGGTGAGTAAAACCGCATCGATCTGATTGGCGGCTACGGGAAAAGTGTCCCAGTTGCGATCTACGAACTGTCTTTCCTGGTATAAGCCGCAATCTATAAGGACTTTTATGCCGTTTACCTCGACTAAATGTCTTGAGCCTGTAACATTTTGAGCTGCACCGAGAAATCTAATTTTAATTTCCATTATACGTATCCGTCCTTAAAGAAATTTGAAAAACCGGATTGTAACGGTTTTTAAGGAAATAAACAAGAATAGCTTGATATTTCAATGTCTATAAAGCTCACTTATGTTTTTTTGTACCTATGTAACCGGCTTCTATGCAAAGGCTAACCATCTCTCTTGCTAATGGTCCGGCATCACTGGAACCGTGTGCTCCGCCCTCGACGATAACTGAAAATGCTATCTTTCGGCCTGTTTCATCCTCTGCGAAACCGGCAAACCATGCATGGTACGGTCCTTCTGTTGAGCCTGTCTTGCCGTAAACCGTAATACCATAGCCAGCAAAATTTCCGCTTCTGAGTTCTTTATAAGCGGTTCCGTCGCTTTGGTTGACTACTGCATACATACCCTTTCTTACGATTTGGAGGGTCTGGGGTTTGATGTTCAGGGCTTCGGGCATAGTCGCCTGGCCTTTGAACAGGATTGGTTTTTTAAAAATTCCGCCGCGGGAAAGCGTAGCCATTGTATTTGCGACTTGCAGAGGTGTTGTCCTGCAATTCCCCTGGCCGATGCCAAACCATCTCTTTTCTGAGTCCCTTAAAGCGGAAAGGTCATTAAAATCCTCTATGGTATTTCTGACTCTTCCGCTATAAATTATCCCTGCCGCCTGCCTGAAATTCCTTGCCGGGGCAGCTTTTTGCACTTCTTCGTAAACACTTAATGCCGGGCGGCCATAACCAAACGCAAAGAGATATTTCTGCAAAATTCTACTATCGAGCCTGTTGGCTAAACGTGAAAAATAAATATTACAGCTGCCCTTTATGGCATTGGTACCGTTATTTGGCCATTTGTCATCATGGCAGGAGTATTTCTTTTGCAGCCAGCACGCCGGCCATCCTTTCGGCGGTTCATGGGCCGGGCAGCTTATAACTTCATCGACCCCGACTTTTTCGGTTTCGAGGCCCGCTAATAATATCAGGGGCTTAATAACCGAACCTGGCGGGTATTGCTTATTTATGCAGCGATTTATCAAAGGCACGCATGGGTCATTTAATAACTTACCGTAATCATACCTGATCCGGTTTATATCGTAATCCGGCAGGGACACTAAAGATAATACCTCAGAGCTGTTAACGTCAATTACAACGGCTGCAATTGACGAATTATAATTCTGGTTAAAATCCGGATCTTTCAGCCGCTCGGTAATGTTCTTTGTCAGCTCCATATCAAGTGTAAGTACGACATCATCGCCAAAATCGGTCGGCAGCTCTGCTATCACATTACCGTCTATGTCGTAAACTAATTCGCCCCTTTTACCTCTCAGCAGGCCCTCGCAAACATACTCGACGCCGTCTTCCCTGCCGCAGACATCATTTGCAAGATAACGTTTGAGCCTGTCATCCGTAAAGGGGTGCTGGGACACACCGCTGGCACTGCCTACCCATCCTATTGTCTGGCATGCAATACTTTTGTAAGGATAAGACCTGCCCGGTTTTGCAGATATGGACACGCCTTCTATATCCATAAATTCTGACTGTGCAATAAATACATTTTCATCATCTTCAAGATTTGTCAAAAAGCAGTCTTTTTTCATCTCAACAATATCCGTTACTGCAGCAGTCAATAGAATTCGATCGTCTTCATCCGGCTTGTTTTTTTCAAAATCTTCCATCGCAACGGATAAAGGAACAGATGCAAGACTGCCGTATTTGGTTACGATATCTTCATTGAGAAAATTTCTACGCCACGCCACAAAACTCCTGCTGTTCCATATCCTCTCGTTTATCTGATTGATCCCGGATATTATTTGCTCGCGGCTGTAACCAAGCTGAACGCATTTTTCTATAACATTTTCGATTTGTAAAAATTTTGAGTTGATCCGTTGCTGCAGCTGATCTAAAGCTTTGTTTTCAGTCTTATCTTTAGCGGCTTTGAATCTCATAGCCCGGACTACTCTTGGGTCTGCATATTTTGTAAGGCCATAACTTATATTCAGCTCGAACTTCGCCTCGTCAGCTGCAATTATCCTGTGATTTCTATCGAGTATTTTTCCCCTTATGGTCTTTAGCTGGTATGCACGGTTTCTGGCCTGCTTGAATTCTGATATTTCTTTGATATAGTCCGGTGATGGAAGGAGTTGAAGTCTGGCAAGCACCGCAATGCATACCAGAAGCATTGAGGCACAAATCAACATTATTATTTTTATTCTTTTCTTATACATCTGCCCAAAACATCAGCGTTTGTGATGACCGACATTAACCTTCATTACAAAAGCAAAAAAACGAAATAAGAATGCTGCTAAAAGACCCGAATAAACAGCCGTTCCGAACACCATTATTTTTGTATCGGCGGTGATCTTGACTGCCCTGAAAGTTTCTAACAAAGCAAAAATTACCCCCACACTTACGCCGGAAATAAAGACCGTCAAAACTTCAAAACCGATCCCCCTTATCTCGACTACTCGATTAAGATAAGCCAGAAGGGTACCTAATAATCCGAAACTCAAAATACCCGGCCCCATCACGTGACCGACATTTATCATATCCACGGCTAAGCCTATGCTGAAAGAAGTGATTATCGCATCAGTGGTTGTACTGCTCAGAGCAAAAAAAACCATCGCCACCAGCAATAGATTAGGATAGACCCCGCCAACAGATATTATTCTTACAAAGTCTATTTGCAAAATAGAAAGTAAAACGATTAGAAATCCGAATCTCAGCCATCGCATCTCAACGCCCCGACTCTTTTTTAGGATTCATAACCACGACCGCAAGTTCGGTCAGCTTGTCACTTTCGCAAACAGGTTTCACAATAATGTTCCAGAGCAGTGGATTTTCAGTGCTCCTCTGGCAATCAGTTATCCTGCCGATCACAATCGGGGTTTCGAGCATTCCAGACTCCGGCAGAGCTATAATATTTTTACCGGCTGGCATCTGATTTTTCGATACAATCAGGGCATAACCTTCGCCGGTTCCCCGCATAAGAAAACTTGAACCTGAACCTTCTATCCTGACAGCTTTTGTGAATTTGGTATTGGTCGAAAGGATAACTTTTGCACATCTGTCCCATGTTTCCGAGATCACACCAACTACGCTGTTATCAGAAAGGACAAACTGCCCGCAACGAAGCTGGTCATCTATCCCTCTGTTTATTATCAGCTCGTCACTGTTTGACTTTGCGGCTGTCATTGTTACTGAAGCAGCAACAATCTGCGCACCTTCGAGCGTAAAACGATTGCGTAAGCCGCTAAGCCGATCGATTTTTGTATACGCCAGATCACGCTCTGCAATTACATTGCTGAGGTGATTTTGAAGCTGCTCATACTTAGACTTGCTGACAAAATCTGCCGGCTTGGGATTAGACTGGGCCGAAAGGGAAATTCCCCTGCCTATCTTCAAGGGTAAACTGAAAACGTGAACGAATGAACCCTGTAAGAAGCTTGTGAAGCTGTAAGGTGCGAAAAGGAAAATAAATCCACCTAAGATAAACCACGTAAGGAGAATCTTTCTTGAAACTTTTTTTTGCCTCCTTGCCATAAAACCATCCCTGACAGCCCAAAGGGCATTTGCCGCTCAAAACACTCTTATCTCAGCGGTCACCATCCATAGTCACTATGGTCCATAGTGTCTTTCCATAATTCCAGATTTTCCAGATATACACTCGTACCCCTTGCCACAGCAGTAAGCGGATCATCCACACGTGTAGCCGCCAGACCGGTTGCATTTGTTAGAACCGTATCCAGACCTCGAAGCAGAGAGCCTCCACCACACAAGTGAATTCCATTTTCGATCAGATCTGCTGATAATTCCGGCTCAGCTTTTTCCAAAGTTGCTGTCACCGCATCTATTATGGCCGCAACCGGCTCTTTGAGGGCTTCTCGTATTTCTTCGCTGGTAATCACGATCTTTCTCGGCAGGCCTGAGATCGTATCCCTGCCGGCTACTTCCATTGTAAGCTCTTCTTCTAAAGCTGAAGCCGATCCGATCTGGACCTTCACTCGCTCGGCACTGGCTTCGCCTATAAGGAGATTATAAGTTCTTTTTAGATGATTGATAACAGCTTCGTCCATGTCATCGCCGCCTATCCGGATAGATTCGCAGGCGGCAATGTCGGCAAGGCTCATAATCGCAACCTCTGTAGTGCCGCCGCCGATATCGACTATCATCGATGCGGTCGGATCTGTAATCGGCAAGCCCGAACCTATTCCGGCTGCCATCGGCTCATCTACGAGGTAAACCTTTCTTGCGCCAGCCCTTTCAGCACTATCGATAACTGCTCTTCGCTCAACGGCTGTAATACCACTGGGAACGGCGATAACTACGCGGGGCCTGGGACGCACGCCTTTGCCGTGAACCTTGCGAATAAAATAACTCAGCATCGCCTCGGTTATCTCAAAGTCACTGATTACGCCGTCTTTCATCGGTCGGATAGCCGCTATTGAACCGGGAGTCTTTCCGAGCATCTCCCGAGCGACCAGGCCTACTGCCTGGCCATTGTTCAGGACAATATTGGTTCCTTTGCGAACGGCAACAACGGAAGGCTCGTTGAGAACAATTCCTTTGCCGCGAACCGAAACGAGAGTGGAACAGGTACCAAGATCAATACCCATATCCATACTGAAAAAGCCTAAAATCGTGTCAAGCAACACTGTTGACTCCCTTCATATAATATAAATCACTTTATATTTATAAAGGAAATTCCCATATTGTCAATAGGCAAAAAACCTATCTGACAGTAAATATTGTGTCGTACTGGACATAGCACTTGTAGGCCACAAAGGCAACTGTGGCAAGCACAACCAGAAGTGCAGCCCCTGCCAGGACTGTGAAAATGTTATTTGCAGCTATTACTTTACCGCCGCGAATATTTGCAGGTACCATAAAAGAGCCTTCTTTTTTAACGTAAGTTATTATTTAATATATAATTACAAATTTACGCAATAGCCCGATCAGAAATTCGTAGAAGCGTTGTCGCCGACTTTCGGCACACCAGCACCTATATCGAAAACGCCCAAAGCCTCATCTTCTTCAACGTCAATTATGAGAATATCGCGAATAAATTCATCTCCGCGAATAATGTGAAATTTCATTCCTTCATGCACGCCATCAACAGAACCGATATTTATAGCCACCATTGAATCCTTTGCCTTTACTTCGGAAACCAACCCGACAAGGCCGATTTCTTCTACTTGCGGCTGCGGTACAAAAGCCTTTGCAACTGGTGATTTGGCAGCAATTACCGGTTCCGGTGCGACAACCTTTTGGCCGACACCCTGGAGCAGATTATCAAGACGCTTTTGAAGCTCGGTCTTCTGCTCTATCAATTCTTTGCTCTTTCGCTCAATATCTGAGATTATAGCAAGACGCTCCCTCAAATAGGCTGTTGTCTCGTCAAGTTCCTTTTTAAGCCTTATTTGCTCGGTCTTTGAATTATCAAGCTCAGCGAGTGTGTTCTTCAAAAGGGTGCCCTGCTTATCGTTGGTTTCTGTGAAATCTGCGACCACCGCTGTCCAGCTCTTTACGCGTTCCTCAAGGTCAGCTTTTGCTCTAAGAGCGTTTTTAAGCTCTATTTCGGTAGAAGCCATCTGCTGTTTGAGTGATGATATCTGTGCATTTAAGCTCTTTTTTTCTGTATCGCTTTTTGTCATATAGTCGCTAAGCTGACTTTTGGCCTCATTTTTTTCCGACTTTTCGCTGGCCGCAGCACGTTTATGTGTTTCATCAAGCTGCTTATAGTTGTCGGCTGTTGCGACATATACTGCAACGATCGGACAGAGTGCTATAACTGAAAACGTCAAAAGCACGACTAATATCTTTGTCAGGGTACTCAAAACCAACTCCTTTCAAACATTATGTATAATAAGAACAACTAAGACTTTTAAACAACAGCCTAAAGATTTAATTTTAAGCAAAAAAAGCTCTCAGGTCAAGCTATTTTTACAAAACTGTGGTTAGAAAGCTTACGTATCTTAAACATTCTAACGTTTTACCTGTCAATCCGGCTTGAATTTCGACATACAACTCAGCACCGCCTTTGCCGCAGAAAGCCTGACAAGCTCGGAATCATCCTTTAATAATTTCGGCAAATACGATATTGTTCTTGATGTGCAAATATTCGAAATGGCAAATGCGGCTTGTATTTTTGTCATTTTTGAATCATTAGAAG
>JADHXY010000026.1 GCA_016782755.1 Phycisphaerae bacterium
AATACCTTCGCACGGGTAGAAAAAAGGGTATATTGCGGTGGGATATGGACCTTGCCCCAAAATCAATTGACAAAGATGCAACTATTGTAAACTACAGCTTCACAATGGAATACGACAAAAATATGCAGATTCAACCAATCAAAAAATAATTGATCAGGCAGCTAATCAGGGTAGAATTTAGCCAAAAGCTGTTCTACCCTGATTTTTTGTTGCATGTTTCTGAAAAACTTATATATTCAGATTTAAGGAAATAACAGCTTATATTTTCCCAAAAGGGGGCCAAAAATGAAAGCAATTGTTGATGATAATTGTACGGGGTGTGGACTCTGCTGCCAGACATGTCCGGAAGTTTTCCAATTGAGCGACGATATGGCCGAAGTGATCGCAGACCCGATACCCGAAGACGTTCAGGACACTGCACAGCAAGCCGCCGACGAATGCCCGGTTGATGCCATTACAATAGAATAATTGCTTTTTTGGGTATAGCGAAAAACAGCTTTTGAAAGCTTAGGGCTGTGAAAAATGCCCTCTTTGCGGTCTGCGCATCCCTTTCAAACTGCAACAATGCCGCTTTTTCAACCAAACTCTTGCATCCGGCCACTTTTTCTGCTATAAGCAAAGATTGTGTACTTGTATCGGGAGACAGATAACCTCCCATGCCAAATATATAAAAAAGTGATTGTACAATTTTTTGGAGAAAAAAATGGCCCCTAATTTAGCTATTGCAGGTGTTACCGGCGCAGTGGGAAAGGAATTCCTGGCTATACTCGAGGAAAGGGATTTTCCGTTCAGTTCGATAAAAATGTTGGCGAGCCACCGCTCTGCCGGCAAAAAGATACAATTCAAGTCAAAAGAATATACCGTCCAGGAAATGACAAAAGACAGCTTTGAAGGCGTAGATATAGCTCTCTTCAGTGCCGGCGGCTCAAGAAGCAAAGAATTCGCGCCAGCCGCTGTAAAAGCCGGAGCAGTCGTCGTTGATAACTCATCCGCATTCAGAATGGACCCCAATACTCCGCTGGTCATACCGGAAGTCAACCCCGAAAAAATCGCAGAAAACAAGGGCATTATCGCAAACCCCAACTGCTCAACAATTATCGCAAACGTCCCAGTCTGGCCGCTGCACAAGGCAAACCCCATAAAGAGAATGATCGTCAGCACATACCAGGCCGCCAGCGGCGCAGGACAAGCCGCTATGGACGAGCTTGCCGCCCAGAGCCAGGAAATTCTCGACGGAAAAGAGCCAACCTGCAATGCCTTCCCATACCAGATCGCTTTCAACGTCTTCAGCCATAACGCACCGATGATGCCAAACGGATATAACGAAGAAGAAATGAAGATGGTAAACGAAACAAGAAAAATTTTCAGCTGTCCGCAAATCGCAATTACCTGCACATGCATCAGGATACCCGTAATGAGGGCACACTGCGAAAGCATCAACCTCGAATTCACCGACCCCATGACCCCCGACCAGGTTCGCGATCTGCTCAGTACCGCTCCGGGAGTTGCACTTATTGATGACCGCGAAAATAACAGGTTTCCAATGCCGATAGATGCTACCGACAAGGACCCCATTTTCGTCGGAAGGATTCGCCAAGATGAATCCCTGCCCGAAAACCGAGGAATCAATCTATGGGTAGCCGGAGACCAGATCAAAAAAGGTGCCGCACTAAACGCTGTACAAATCGCCGAAAAACTGATTTAATCTGCCTCTATGGCAACCAGAAACATAAAGCTTACGATCGCATATGATGGAAGCGGCTATCACGGCTGGCAGGCCCAGCCGATGCAGACAACAATACAGGGCATCCTAACCGATGCCCTTTTCGCTCTCACCAGCCAACAAATCTCCACCAAAGGTGCAAGCCGTACCGATGCCGGAGTCAGCGCACTTGGCCAGCAGGTACTTTTCACCATCAATTCACCCATCCCAACCGAAAATTTCCAAAAAGCACTGAATGACCGATTACCCAAAAATATCGCCGTAACCGAGGCCGCCGAAGTACCCGACGACTTCGACGTTATATCCGACGTTACAAGCAAACTATACCGCTACACAATCTCAACCGCCAAAACTCGCCCCGTCCTCAGTATCGACCATGCCTGGCACTTACCATACAAACTCGACCAACTCGCTATGGACTCGGCTGCAAAACTGCTTGTCGGAACACACGACTTCAAATCTTTCGCCTCAGCCGCCGACAATCGTACAAATTCCGTCAGAACAATCTTCGGCTGCAACGTAATAGGGGAAAACGAATTGATCCATATCGACACCGAAGGCAGCGGATTCCTCTATAACATGGTAAGAAACATCGTCGGCACTCTTGTCGAAATTGGTATAGGCCGATGGAAACCGCAAATAATAAACCATATCCTCGCCGCAAAAGACCGAACCGCAGCCGGTCCTATCGCACCACCGCAAGGCCTTTGCCTGATGTGGATAAAATACTAAAAAATTCATAAAAGGAACAAATTTTGAAAATCGTTCACGTTATAACGAGGCTCATTCTCGGTGGTGCCCAGGAAAATACTATCATCACCTGCCGCGAATTACAAAAACGCGGCCACGATGTCACCCTGATAACCGGCCCTGCTATCGGCCCCGAAGGTGAACTTTTCAACCAGACAAAAAACCACGATTACAATATCATCACCATTCCACGACTGATCCGGCCAATATGCCCGCTAAATGATCTTCTCTGTTTCTTCGGGCTCCGCAAAATTCTAAAAAAACTACACCCCGACATCGTCCACACCCATTCCGCAAAAGCCGGCATCCTCGCACGTTTCGCTGCACACTCAATCAAACCGCGACCAAAAATAGTTCACTCCATCCACGGCCTCGCTTTTCACCCATACCAGAACCAGCTAACAAACAAATTCTACATCGCCATCGAAAAAGCTGCCGCAAAAAAAACCGATTTCTTCATCAGCGTAGCCAACGCAATGACCTCCCAGGCACTCGCTGCCGGTATAGGCCGACCGGAACAATACACCACCGCATACTCTGCCATAGAAGAAGAATCTTTCCTAAAACCAGTTTCCGAAAATGACAAATCCGCCTTCCGCCAAAAATACAACATCCCGCAAAACGCCACCGTACTCGTCACCATCGCACGGCTATTCCACCTAAAAGGCCACGAATACATAATAGAATCGGCAAAATTCCTTTCTAAAAAATTCCCGGATGCCGTCTGGCTTTTCGTAGGTGACGGTATCTTAAAAGATTCGCTAAAAGAAAAAATCGAGAATCTCGGCCTCAGCGAAAAAATAAAATTCACCGGCCTGCTCCCCACCTCCGCTATACCGCTTGCCATCCAGTCCTCAGACATCCTCATCCACTGCTCCCTGCGAGAGGGCCTCGCAAGAGCAATACCACAGGCCATGCTCTGCGCCAAACCCGCTATCGCTTTCGACCTCGACGGCTCAAGTGAAGTAATAAACCAAAATACAGGCCGACTTGTTAAACCCAAAAACATAGAAGACCTCGTCGAAAAATGCTCACAGTTGCTTGCCGACAAAACATTATGCCAAAAACTCGGTACAAACGCACAAAATTTTGTCAAAGAAAAATTCGCCCCCAAAACAATGACCGATACTATCGAAAACGTATATAGGAAACTTATGAAGTGATAATAATCCTTAAAGGTATCGATTTGTCGAAGTACATGGCTATTTACCTTCGAGCCAGTTGCTTATCAGCACCTGCAAATCCAGTATATCAATGACGTTGTCGTTAGGCTCGGATATATCACAAGGTAAACACCAGTTGCCATCACCAAACCCGCTCAGCCACGCATTAGACAAAATGCTAAAGTCAAAAAAATCAACGTCGCAATCAAGCTCAAAGTCACCACTAATAACCTGGCCTTGATATTGACCAATAACCGAAACATCATCAATGTTCCAGCCGGAATACTCTTTATTTGTATTCGTCGGCCCCATGCCCCAGCGAATATAAACAGCAGGTTGGCCTGCTGCATAAGCGGAAATATCAAACTCCTGCTTTTGCCAGCTTGAATCGATTACCGCTGAACTGTTTATCCATAATTGACCCCAGTTGTCGCCATCGTTTGAAATTGCAATTGGGGCCTGATCATTATACGAACCGTCAACATTGAGCCAGCGATAAAAAATAAGTTTCACAACATCGGTATTGCTGCAGTCAATAGGTGTCGTACTTACCCATTCTGTCGAACTCATCTTATTAGCATATCCTCCGGATAAATTATAGCCAATAACATTTTGTCCGGTAAAACCTGAAACCGGGTCCGGGTAACTAAAAGGGCTGCTACCGCCTCCAGTTGGCACGCCCCACGCCCATTCGCTGCCATCCATACTCCAGCCAGGATCGCTATCCATATTTGCTGAATAGACAACAGCTTCAAAAGCGACCGTTACAGCCGCCTCATCTGAATCGCCGCCGTTTGGATCTATACCACTATCGTTGGCCTTAAAATTAAAACTCGCCGGTAACAAACATCCCGACTTAGGCGTATAGATGATTTTATTGCCAGAATCAGCAAGTGTATAAGGCACCGAATTTATACTTGCAGCACAAGGATCTGAAAGGGTTCCATGATTGGGCAATTTTGTAATAACATATGATAACCGGCCCGGAGGATTTGGAAGCCCATCATCACTTGCATTGAGTGTTATAACGACGGGGGTATCCGGTTCAGTCAATACCACAACATCAAATGCATTAGGCGGAGTTTCTATTACTTGAATCGAATCTATCGCTTTTTGCAAATTTACCCTCGGCGTCACAATTAACGATTTGGAATCGGCTATATTATCTCCCGTACTTGTAAGGGCATCTCTTACCTCCTGAGGCGTCAAGTAGCTGCCTGTAAGTATTTTCACTGCCGACTGCAAACATGCCGCCGCACCGGCAGCATACGGACATGCCGCACTGGTACCTCCAAAATCAGGCGTATAATCACCGCTCTCATAGCCATCCGAGCCAACAATGTCAGTTGTGTAGGCATCGTGGGCCGGTGCCAGCAAATCCAGAAACGTTGCAGAGTTGGAATAGCAGCTAACCATATCCGCAACCGAATCGTCCCAGCAAGCCCACGGAGGTAAGCATTGAGATTCAGCCTCCGCTGCACATGACTCCTGCTCGACACAAAATCCTACAGTGCTTAAGCCGGCATCATAAACCGATCCGACGCTGATTACATCAGAAAAAGCGGCTGGTGCCGACATCGATTCGCAATAACCGTCATTACCTGATGCTGCAAAAATTGTAATACCCGCAGCCGCCAACCGCCCTGCCGCTGATGCATACGAAAGCCTATCGTTTTCGGCTTCGGCTGCACTAAAATATCTTCCACCTCCAAAGCTGTGGCTTACGATCAATATAGGATTATCAACGTCATCGTATTGATGGTCAATGCACCAGTCCCATGCCGCTATCACGTCAGTATCATACGCCGAGCCGCCGCTGCCAAATGATATTTTCATTGCATAAATTTTTGCACCGTATGCAACACCGCCGATATAGTCGCCAACCGTGCCCAAATCTCCTGCCGCTATACCCGCACATGCCGTCCCGTGTGCTTCGCCGTTGGGGATAGGATCAGAATCATTATCGCCGGTATCATATCCACCTATTACTTTACTATTAGGAAATCCACCGCCCCCCAGCCTCGGATGAGTATAATCGACACCTGTATCCGAAATCGCAATAGCAACATCTTGACCATTGAAATTCGAACGAGACGTCATCGCATTAATTAAAGCAATACCCTGGGCCAACATCTTATGCTCGATCATCGAAAGCTCAATCGATTTCACCAGGGGATGATTAAGCAGTTTGACAAGCCCATACAAGGTAACTTCGCCCGCAAAACACTCAAAGTTTTTATAACGATGACCCAGAACAAATTCATTAGCTGACAATCCTGACAATACCTTTGATTGCCTGCTGGCAATTTCCGCTCTAACCTGTACCTTAAACCTTTTGTCCTTAAAAGATTTAATATTCTTCAGATGCTGCGGCATCTCCAGGGCGACGATTACTTTGACTTTTTGCTGTCCGCTTTCAAACACCGCTACAATCTCTTCTTCATTGGAGAGCTTTTCAACCCCTGCTTGAGCCACACCCAGCGATAAGGTAATAAGAAGCAAAATAATTGCGAACCGCTGCCTTATTAAATATTGTAGCAAAAAAACCCTCACCTGCTCCACAACCTTCACCTGTTCCTCTTAGCCACCTTCCAAATTTCACTTAATTGAGATTCCCCATTTATCCCTGCCCGCTCAAGACACCGGGCCTCATTATCAACAGGATACCAAATCTGTCTCGTAAATTCAAGCTTTTCTCATAGACCCTGATATTAACCTCGCACCCGTTCCATGCACATTGGCCTCTTGCTTTATTTTGCTAATAATTCTATAATTCCTCTATGTTATACAGGAGACTCGTTACATGAAAACATTAACTAAAGAAATCTGGATGCAGGTACCTCAACGCCGGGCCATTGTTTCCATTCACAATGAAGTGGAACGACTGGTTGAAGAAAGCAAGGTCAAAGACGGCCTGGTACTCGTTAATGCGATGCACATAACCGCATCGGTATTTATCAATGACAACGAATCCGGCCTCCACCACGATTACGAAGTATGGCTCGAAAAACTCGCCCCCGAAAAACCTTACGACCAGTACCAGCATAACGGTTTCGAAGACAATGCCGACGCCCACATGAAACGCCAGGTAATGGGTCGTGAAGTAGTAGTAGCCATCACTGACGGCAAACTTCACCTCGGCCCATGGGAACATATTTTTTATTACGAGTTCGACGGCAAAAGAAGAAAAAGACTGCTCGTAAAGATCATAGGTGAATAATGCCGCTCTGGTAATTCTTAAAATTCATTGCCGATTCAATCATTGCTCTTGCTGCTGCCCGCTGACATCCGATTCCTGCCAGACACGGCTGATACTATACTTGCTCAGTATCTTCTTTTGCACTTCGGTTATCTTGTCAAATTTATCCGCACCGCTAACAACTCCCTGTGCAAATCCCGCACTCGCAACCGCATCAGATATTTCAGCCAGCAATATCTCGTCCGGCTCCTTGGCCGGCATGTATCCCGACACAGGCTCAGAAACCTTCATCAGTATCCCCGCCCTCACCAAATGACCGAGTATCTTCTCTCCGAACTCTATCGGCAGATCAAGCTTGCTGCATATCAACTCTTCGCCAACCGCACCCTTGCCGCCGCCAAACGCCTCCGCTATCTCATTGACAACCCTGAAAACCGTCAGATCATTAGCTATAAAATAATCCTCCCGCTGCCTTGACTTTGCTATCTCCGCCGCATCCAGACTCTTCAAATGCTGAGTCGCAAACGTCAACTGCAAACCGAACAGCACTATAAGCCACGATAAAAATATCCATAAGATCGTAAGCGGTATCAAACCCATAACTCCGTAAACCTGGCTGTAAGGGATCAGCTTAGTAACATATACCCCAAATCCCAATTTCGCAAAAGACCACACCAATGCCGCAACCAACGCCCCCCAGAATGCCGCCTTCACCTTCACCTTTGTATTAGGCAAAACATAATAGAGCAAAAAGAAAACCACTACTGCTATAAAATAAGAAACGATTGCCGGTGCCACATTCGCCCGCCGCTGCAGCTCGCTCAATGCCGCAAACCGCGTACTAAAATATATCCCCACCCCCAAAAGCAGCGGCCCCAGCGTAAGAACCGCCCAGTAATTTATCACCCTGTTTATAAAATTCCTGCCCTTACCAACATGCCATATATTATTAAATGACCGCTCGATCGTCGATAGCAGCCCAATCGCCGCCCACAATATAATTATCGTACTAACCAAAGCTATCCTGCCCTCATTGAGCCCCGTAAAAAAACTTTCCACAATCTGGTCGATCTCTTCGGAAGGCATCATCATCTCACCCGTATTATCAGGATCCGGGTATTGAATATTCAATCGAAGCTCATCATAAACTATATTCTTAAACTTATTGCCTACAGACTCATAAGCCGGAAAAGACTGAAATATCAAAAGAACCATTATCGCCAGCGGCACCAACCCGAATATCGTATGATAGCTCAATGCCGCAGCCTGCTGACCCGATTTATTCTTCACCAAAAGCTTGCCGCAATAATTCCAAAGCTTAACCTGAAAAACCACAAACCGCCCAGCCTTGCCAAGCTGATCAGTAGGTGTAGTAAAAAGCTTCTTAAGATTGCCCTTAATTTCCTTCAGCCCAATCATAAGCCACCCTTCAAATAATTTCCAAAATCAAAAACCTCACCTTTATATCGGCAAAACAAACAAAAAACCGCATCTTATTAATATTATTTCTACCTGAATATCCGCTCCAAACCCTTCCGCAACTCTTCTTCCAGCCGCTGCTCAATCTCACCCTGGATCATCCCGCCGAGATCAAGTTTCGGCTTATCCGTCGTACCACCCAACGGAACAACAAGCCGCCTCTTATCTTCCTCGCCAATCCGCACCGTCTTCCCCTCGGCTGTATAAGGTAAAGTGACTTTCATATTCAAACTCTTATCCAGCCCTATCCGCCCGGCAAAATTCACCGGGTTGTCACCAACATCCATCTGCATATTGTCATATCGCAAAATCCCACCGGACAAAATAAAATCCGTAGGATGAACCCTTATCTCCTGCTCAACTCCGCCGCCTGCCACCGAAAATATCTTACCCAGCAAATCAGAAGTCCCCAATCGAACATCGTCAAGCGATATAGTACCCTCAATCTCAATATCATTTTTGTACTGCGAATCCAACGGTATCACCATCTTCCTGCAATCAAAATTAGCCTTACCACGAACATTCACAGCATTAGCAAAAATCGGGTTAACATAACCCAGCAACTGCGAACTCAGTTTATCATTTATCTCAACTCCCTTAATCACTTCAATAGCACCCGGCGTACTAAAAACCACCGGCTCACTGCCAAAATCCGCACTTGCCGCAAATTTCAACTCCCCGTTATTGACCGCCGCCTTAAACGGCAATATCCGCATCACTCCGCCCGCCACCACAACCTCAACTTCCGTCGGACCGAAAACCAGACCCATATAGTCAGCCGAATCAAAACCGACCTTCGCACTGCTGTTAAGATTAGAAATCAGCTTCCTACTGTCACCCGATGGATATACACTCGACAAACTTATCACATCCTTACGCTCACCTTTCAACTCAAGCCCATCTGGCAAATACCCAGCCGCCAGCATCGTTATCCCCTCCCAGCTGTACTCACAATCTCCCCTCGCCTCAAGTTTTGTCATTCCACCTGAATTCTTCTGCGAAACTTTCCACTTCAGCTTGATCTCGGGGCTTATCAACTCAAACTTATCAATATTATATACCCGCTCAGCCGGATTAATCGTGCCGTCAAAGAACATCAACACATCCTCCTGCTCAAACGGATTCTTACCAGGATATGTCACCTTCAATCCATCTATCTTCGCCGCATCCGTTACGACATGATAAACCTCCCCTTTCATATCAACTGCCGCACCACCCTTAAATCTGCCAAAAAAACCAGCCTCTTTCGGCAAACCCGCAAACAAAACTGCCCACGGCTTTAATCCCGAAATATCAACATCCGCCATCACACCAAAGCTCAAATCCTCTGCACCATCAAAACCAATCGAAACGTCACTAACCGACGCACTACCAAAACCGGCCTCCACATCCACACTCTCCGCTGCCAGCCGCTTCTTCACCCTGTCATAAACCCCGCCGAAATTTACATCAACAAACTTCTCACCCGCTCGAATCCCCTCCGCAGACACCACCTCAATATCCTTACCGCTAAACTTCCCCTCCAACGAAATCCGTTTCTTATCCATCTCAACCACCCCAGCTGCACCAACTGCGCCGCCGACCTCATAGCCGCCCATAGACACAAATTCTCCAAGCTCGTCAGCCATCTTTGACAGATCAACATCTCCTTTGTATTCAACCCGGCTCAGATCACCCACGGCACTTATATCCGCAAATGCCGAACTCACCTCAAACTTCTCCATTATCATCTTGTCCTTTTCAGAACTCAAATTCAAACCCGCCTCTATCGGCGCACTCAAACTAACGCTCTTTCCGGAAACAACCCCGCTAAGCCCCGACAAACTCATATCTGCTGTCACTGTCTTCTTCCCACCCTCACCCACACTCCTCACACTACCTGCCAGCCGACCGGCTGTAACCTTCATATCTTCCTTTATCCCAAGACTTCTCGGCATCTGCGAAGCCAACGCGCCAACATCCAATTCAACTTCCGCCCTGATATCCGCATCAGAAAAGGCTATCTGCTCAAAAGAATCAAATTCAAGCGGAAAAACCCCTTCCGCATCCATCTTCATCCAGTCTGTCCCAACCTTCAACTCCTCAATCCTCAACATCCCATTCTCACTCGATGCCAAAACGTTCACATCCGCAAAACTCGTCCGCAAAACATCTCCCCTCAATGCCGCTCCGCTTATATTCAAATTCTCCGCACGCATCGTACCAGCCGCCTCAGAAAACCTCCCATCAGTTATCTCGCTCTCGATATCCGCCCAAACCATTCCCTCCGCATCTATTTCCAAACCCGCAAGCGCCAGCAGCGGCTCCAGCGACTTCAAATCAAGCTCATTAACCTCAACACTAAATCCGCCGCTCGCCCCCTCAAGCCGCCAACCCTTCCCGGGCTTCAAATTGCCTTTAGCACTAACATCGCTTTCGTCAACCTGCATACTCACAGAAAATTCATTACTTTTACCCGGCCCCCTCAAGTTCAATTCCGAATTAATTCCCGATACCTCAACGCCAACTCCACTCGCATCTTTAACCCGCAAATTACCGTCACGCAATACCATATCCATCTTCTCTATCGGCAAAACAACACCTCTGCCCTGTCCCTCTGTCACGCGAAGAGGCCTGCTCGGAGCAGTCTGCTTCGGCTCTTCCGTACCCCCAACTTGTATCTCCACATCCGGTGACTCTATCACCGTCTTACCTAACGACACCGACCCGCGCAAAAGCGATCCGTAATGAGGCTTCGTAGATAACCTTTTCACTCTCACAACCGACCCCTTCCCCACATCGGTAAATTTCAGATCATTTATCTCAACTCCCTTATTAACCCAGCTCATCTTCAAACTCGAAAAACCTACTTCTCCATCAATGCTCTCGTTAATTTTAGCCAGTATAGTCCGATTACCAGCCGCACTCGAAACATACGCCGGCACTCCTACCAAAAACAACAAGACCAATACCGCAAAAAATATCAACCCGCCAATCAGAAAATATTTAGACTTCCCGCTTCTTTTTTTCATAACTTCTTTTCCCTGTTTCATTGCAAATTCCCCCGAAAAAACATGTCATTAAAAATTTTCCGCAATACCAACCCAAAAAACAAGAAAAATTCATAATATTTACAAAAAAAACAACCTTTTTTTTAGCCTCCTCTATCCTTATAATATACTCATGGCCAAAGAAACTGATAAATTAGAAAACATACGAAACCACATCAGAACCTTCCCCGCATCCCCCGGCCTATACTTCATGAAAGGTAAGAACGACACCGTACTATACATCGGAAAAGCAAAAAATCTCCGCTCTCGAGCCGCTAACTATTTCCAGCCGTCCGTCGATTTATACTCCACACGAGGCCCGAAAATAGCCGAGATGATCGAAAAAGTCCTCTCCGTCGATTACCTCGAAACAAAAAACGAAGTCGAAGCCGTCCTGAACGAAGCAAGACTGATAAAAGACATACGCCCACCATACAACACCGACCTCACCGACGACAAAACATTCCCCTACCTCGAAATAACAACCTCCGACGACTTCCCCGGCGTTTACATCACAAGAACACCAAAACAAAAAGAATCAAAACTTTTCGGCCCTTTCACCAGCGGCAAGCAGCTCCGGCCAACTCTCGTCCTGCTCCAGAAAATTTTCAAGTTCCGTACCTGCCGACTCGATATCGACAAAAACGACTCCCGCAGAAACTTCTTCAGACCATGCCTGCTATACAGTATCAAACAATGCACCGCCCCTTGCGCAAACAAAATATCGCAAAACGACTATAAAAAAATAATCAAAGACCTTACCGCTTTCCTCACTTCAAAACACTCTATAATCCTCCGCCAGCTAAAAAAACAAATGACACAAGCCTCCAAAGACCAAAACTACGAACAAGCCGCCACCTGCCGCGACCGGATCCGCCTAATAGAAAGTCTCGACCAGCGGGGCATCCCAACTCTAAACGTCCAGCCGGAACTTTTCGCCGCCGACCCCGCAAAGGCACTCGAACAGCTGCAAAAAATCCTGAATTCTCCACAACCCGTAAGAATAATCGAAGGCATCGACATCGCCCACCTCAGCGGCACCGAAACCGTTGGTTCACTCGTAAAATTCATCGACGGAAGGCCATTCAAAGCCGGATACCGAAGATTTCGCATAAAATCAGTCACAGGAATAAACGACTACGCAGCCATCGCCGAGGTAGTAACAAGAAGATACAAATACGCCATAAAAGGCGAAGAACTCTGGCCCGATCTCATCCTAATCGACGGCGGTAAAGGCCAGCTCCAAGCCGCTCAAAACGCACTCAAAGCCCTAAAAGCTACACCTGTAAAAATAGCCTCAATCGCAAAAAAACAAGAAGAAATCTTCATACCCGAAAAATCCGCATCCATCAAACTCCCCTCAACCGCCCCCGCAAGAAAACTCCTCCAATACGTCCGCGACGAATCACACCGCTTCGCCCAGCACTACCACCACATACTAAGAGCCAAATCCGTAATAAAAGAAAAAAATTCTAAATAATTTTTTTCTTGAAAACCGACAAAACCAAGGCTCTAATTATAAATGAAATGCAAATAATACTTTTTTGAAAGGCACATACAATGAAAACGCTCAAAAAAATCATTGCCCTCATCATCATTCTCATAGCTGTCGTTGTTGTCCTCTTCTACCTATTTGCAGAAAGAGCACTGAAGATCAGCATCGAAGTCGGCGCAACAAAAGCTCTCAACGTAGGCGTCAGTGTCGACGATGTTGACCTCGGCCTCTTCGCCGGAAAGCTAAGCATCAATGAACTAATCATAAACAACCCTGCCGGCTACCAGAACAAAACTTTTCTCAAACTCGGCAAAGCCGATATCAAAATCTCAACCGGCTCTCTTCTCAGCGACACCGTCAACATCCAGAGCATAAAACTCGACCGAATAAACCTAACAATAGAACAAAAAGACCTTATAAAAAACAACCTCAGCGAAATTATCAAAAACATCCCATCCAAAGAAAAACCAAAACCACAACAACCCAAATCAGGCAAGAAGCTTCACATCGACGATCTTGAGATAACCAACGTAAGCGTAAGCGTAAAACTCCTCCCTATCCCCGGAAAAGCAGACACCGTAACACTAAACCTTCCACCTATAAAAATGCAGAACATCGGAAGCAAAGAAGATGTTGACGTCGGCGACCTCTCAAAGAAAATCTTAGTAGCCATAGCCGAAAAAATCGCTCAGGTCGGCGAAGGTAAACTCCCCACACAAATGCTCGGTGACATAAAAGGCCAACTCGAACAACTCAGCACTCTGCCCGAAATGCTCCTGAAAGAAGGCTCAAAAATCCTCGAAAAAGGCGAAGGTCTCGGAAAGGATGTAATCGAAAGCGGCAAAGACATCGGCGAAGGCCTAAAAAAAGGACTCGAAGGCATATTCAAAGAAAAAAAAGAATAACATCTTCCACCCAAAACAGTATTGCAAGCCGGCACACAAAGTTTTACCACTGTTGCCCTAAAAAGTTTATAGGCACTCAATAAACCCATATAAAAGTTGTCTGTTCTACACAGATTTAGTATTCTGTCAAAAATCAGGCTCAATCCCGATGTGCCGGGATAGTTGAACTAAGATGTAAAATGTTGCATGGAAAATGTCAACTAATATAAAAAGGGAAATTATGAAAAAATGTTGTAGGCTGTTACTGACGTGTTTGATGGTTTTGTTATTTTCTGCGGTTTCATTATGCAATGCCGGAGAGCTTAAGAACAGTGCCAATAAACTTGAACCCCTGGAGTGGATGAGCATCGCACCGGGAATCTGGAAAACGGTTATCGGCGAGGAAGACGACCTGAGGTTAACGGATCTGCGGGCGGCTGAAGCGAAAGTCGAAGCTTTGCAAAAAATGCCCGAAGTTAAGTTTCCTCTCAATAAGTCGGAATGTAAAGGCTATGTCTTCGACGGCAAGGCGGCAGTGCGACTTCCCTTTGGTAAGAACGAGCAAATGTATGGGCTTGGTTTGCAGTTTGAAGGAATGAATCGCCAGAAAAATGTATATCATCTGCGGACAGACACTTTTAATGGTAATAGCCATGACCGCATCCATGCGCCAGTGCCGTTCTATGTTTCATCCGAAGGTTACGGGGTCTTGATCAACTCAAGCCGCCGTGTCTCTATCTATGCTGCCACAGCCCACGGAGCTGATGATAGCGACATTCCTCCGCGTAGAGACCGTACCACGGACAAAAACTGGCAATATATAACCCAGAGCAGCCATGTAGAAGCTTCGGTTTCAGGACCAGGAGTAGAAATTATTGTTTTTGCAGGACCCACAGCGATGGATGCGGTGCGAAGATACAATCTCTATAACGGCGGCGGCTGTCTTCCTCCCAAATGGGGACTGGGTTTCTGGTCAAGGTTTCATAGCCAGTGGAGCGCGGATGCAATAGCCGAAGCGGCAGACGAATATGCAAAAATGGACTTCCCTCTCGATGTGGTAGGTCTTGAGCCAGGATGGCAGAATTGGGCATATCCTTGCGATTACACCTGGAACAACGACCGGTATCCTGACCCCGCCGGATTCATTAAAAAAATGAGCCAAAAGGGGCTTCATGTTGATTTATGGATTCATGCATACCTGCACCCGAAGTCGCCTCTCTATAAACCAATGCTTCCATTGAGTGGATCACACATGATGTATGGCGGCATCGCACCCGATTATTCCCTGCCGGATGTGCGCGATAAATTTTCCGATTACATGGGCAAAACACTGGTCGATATCGGCGTCAGCGGGCTCAAGATAGATGAGTGTGATGGCGGTGACGATGTGATCTGGCCTGATCATGCCATGTTTCCATCAGGACTCAGCGGAGAAAGAATGCGCGCTGTTTACGGATTATATCTGCAGAAAACAGTTTATCAGATGTACAGAGAGAGAAATCAGAGAACATATGGGCTTGTTCGAGCATCTAACGGCGGCGCCAGCGGCTATCCCTTCGTTCTGTACAGTGATAATTACGATCATAGTTGTAAGCTGTCGGCATTGTGCAACAGCAGTTTTAGCGGTATTCTCTGGACTCCTGAGATTGGCCGTGTGAGAGAAGATGATGATTCTATTCGCCGCATGCAGACTGTCTGCATGTCTCCGCTGGCAATGCTCAACGGCTACAGCAGCGCGGCAAAACCATGGCTTGCCGGCAAAAAAGGTGCGAAGGCAATTCAAGATGCCATGCAGTTGCGTATGAGTTTACTGCCGTACCTTTACTCCACATTTGCAGAGTATTATTTCGAAGGAACTCCGCCGATACGCGCCATGAGCCTTTGCGAAGGCTATGAAGATAAAATCCAGGTTGTTAAAGGGAAGCTTAATGACATGGATAACCCATATGCGGTATCAAAACGCATTGATAAATCTGACCAGTATATGCTCGGCGATTCATTGCTGGTTGCACCGATCATTCCGGAGAAGGACGGTACAAGCCGCAGCGTGATATTGCCAGCCGGTAAATGGTACGATTTTTATACCGGTAAATTCGCCGGTGAGGGCGAAACTATAAACGTCAAAGTCCCTCTCGACAAGATGGCGCTGTTTGTTAAAGATGGCGGGATTATACCTATGATCAAGCCTGTCCAGAACGTCGCATCTATTAAAGACGGTACTAAGTTGACAGTTCGTCACTACGGCACTAAAGCCGGTTCATTTTCTCTCTATGATGATGACGGTAAAACCTTTGATTACGAGAAGGGAAATTTCGCATGGATCAAACTAACCGCATCTATTGACGGCAACGGAAAAATGACGGGCAAAGCGGAAACATCGGGTAACTATAAACCCATCTACGGAAAAATTACTTGGAAATTTATGAGTCTGGAAAAATAAAATGAAAAAACTATCTATCATTTTTATTATGATTTTATTTGCAGTTCCTGCTGTCCAAAGTAAAACATTCACAATATCCAAAGAAGACTTAAAGGACAAGATCAAAGGCGGCTAGGCCGGCCAGGTAATTGGCTGCACATACGGCGGGCCAACCGAATTCAAATACGGCAGTACCATCATACACGATTACATCCCTATCAAATGGTACGACGGTTACCTCAAACACACATTCAACACAAACCCCGGTCTATATGATGATATTTATATGGATCTCACTTTCGTTGACATCTTTGAAAAAAACGGCCTCGACACTCCCGCAAAAGATTTTGCAATATCTTTTGCCAATGCCGAATATCAATTATGGCACGCAAATCAGCAGGCAAGATATAATATCCTAAATGGAATCATGCCCCCTGCTTCCGGACACTGGACAAACAACCCATGCGCTGACGATATCGATTATCAGATCGAAACGGATTTTGCCGGCCTTATGTCTCCGGGAATGATTAACACCTCCGCTGAAATCTCTGACAAAATCGGTCATATAATGAACTATGGTGACGGCTGGTACGGAGGGGTTTATGTAGGTGCTATGTATTCTCTCTCATTTGTTTCAAACGATATTGAGTATATAGTAAAGCAGGCACTTAAAGTCATACCCAAAGAAACTGATTATTACAAATGTATGAGTGACGTTATTAAATGGCACGACGAAAATCCAAAGGACTGGAAAGAGACGTGGTTCAAAGTACAAAAAAAATGGGGACAGGATATAGGCTGTCCGAAAGGAGTCTTTACCACCTTCAATATTGATGCCAAAATTAACTCAGCCTGGACAGTGATAGGTTTGCTTTACGGAGATGGCGATTTCGGCAAGACAATAGAAATAAGCACTCGATGCGGTGACGATTCCGATTGCAACCCGGCCACTGCCGGAGGTATTCTCGCAACAATTATTGGTTACAAAAATATTCCCGCATACTGGAAGCAGGGTCTGGCTGAAGTTGAACCTATGGACTTCAAGTACACAACGATTTCACTCAATGACGCCTATGAGCTTTCATACAAGCACGCTCTGGAGCTGGTCAAGCGTAACGGCGGCAAAATCAGCGATAATAAAATAACTATTAAACTTCAAAAACCAAAAACGGTAAAAAAGGAGATTGCATTCAAAGGCCACTGGCCCGTTGAAAAAAGAAGACTTAATCTCAAATTGGAAGACAGCATTTCTTTTGAATTTGAAGGTATAGGGTTTACTGTCTCGGGCTACGCAACTAAGACAGGCCGTGAAGATTACACGTTGCTGGTCGATGTTGTTATTGACGGCAAACTGTACGAAACTTCAAAACTGCCGACAAATTCTCACGATAGAAAATTTACCCCTTTCTGGAAATATCAATTGAAAAATGGAAAACATAAAGTTGACCTGAAAGTCAAAAATCCTACAGATAAAGCTTATCTAAAAATCGATGACCTGATTGTATATGGCCCAAAATAACCAGAGAAACTTAAAAATGGTCGAACTAATTGTCAACTTTAATAGTGCTTTGTAAATAGCATTTGCACAAGGATGACAATGCTATTTACTGCCAGACGAAGATACTGTTGCATGATTTGGGGAAACATTTGCACAACAGCTTGCCTATAGAAGTTTTATGCAACTTTTCTGCACCATAATAAATTTAATTTTATTGGGCGTATTTAACACTGCAGCCGTACGGCTTAGTCTTGGGTTGACTGATTGCTTTTTCGTCGAGTAATTCTCCCAGAGCTTGATCTACAAAATTCACGCCTTTCTCGCCTTTCTCGCCCATTGGTGAATCATCAATGCCCCCGTTATAAACTATCTCCTGATTCTTGTTGATGATGAACATATGCGGTGTGGTTTTGGCGTCGTATAATTTTGCAACGGTGCCGTCCTTGTCAGTGAGGATCGGATAAGGAATATTATTTTTTAAAGCAAATTCCTTATTCTTTTCAGCCGTCATGTAATCGGTACTATTTATAGCCAGCCAGACGACACCCTGATCTTTGAATTTTTCCGCCAGGTTTGTCATGGTTTGTGCCTTTTCATGATGATATTTAGAAAATGGACAATCGTAATTAAACCATTCCAGCACGACGATTTTGCTTTTATAATCCGACAAGGAAACCGAATTGCCCTCATAATTTTCAAGGGTAAAATCAGGTGCGGTGTCTGTTTTTGGGGGCATTTGATTTACATCCGCTATGGTTTGCTTTTGTTGTTTGGCAGGTATTTGTTCCTGGGCGGAAGGTTTCTTTTTACAGCTGGAGATTAAAAGGGGTACTGCTAAGGCAAGTAATATGATCGTTAATAATCTTGTTTTCATTTTTCTACCTTTCATTTTGAAATTAATATTTATTTCAGCATCTGATCTATCTTTGCCGCAAAAATGAAATCGTTTTCGTGCAATCCTGCGATTTTGTGTGTCCAGAGTATAAGTGTCACTTTCCCCCACTTGAGAAAAATTTCAGGATGGTGCTGCTGCTCTTCGGCAAGCTGCCCTACGTTAATAGTAAAATCGAGCCCCTGCTTGAAATCTTCAAACTTAAAATCCCTCTCGATATGACGATCATCTATAAGCCGCCAGTCCGGGTCGAGCTGTTTTAGTAATTTCTGAGCGTGGTGAATACTGAGCGGTTCCGCCCCCTTCTGGCAGGGCCGACATTCATGAGTTGCTAATGACGTATCATTCTCTTTATTCAAACTCATTATTTGACTCCCTTGACATTTGACAAAGGGTTTTGTGATTTTGCGTTTTTATTTTTCAATATTCTTCGAGGTGGAAAAACTCTGCATTTTCAAGCCAGTTGTAAGGTCTGGAGACGAACTCAATTATATTGTCCAGCAGAAAAAAGTGCTTCCTTTCTTCTTCGGCAAGATTGAGAAAGGCTTTTTTCTGGATGGGAATCTTGGCCTGTTCAGCTTTTTCAAGATAAAAATCACGGCTTTTCTTTTCTATATCCTGAGCCTTTTTATAAAGCTCTATCTGGTCAATACCAAGGTTATCAAAATCCTTACTTTGTATGATGTCCTCGAATAATTTACTTATATCACCAGAAGCTCCGGTTTCGAGCGGTTCCTGCTGGCCTGCTTCGAGCTGTTCAATTGCTTTTCGGTGTTTTGATTCCTGGTCTGCGAGAAGAGAAAAAATCGACTTTAAACCCTTATTTATGGTTTTTTCGCTGAGATCGCGATAGAAATGCTC